>JBKPOL010000523.1:0-7127 GCA_046733075.1 Pseudomonadota bacterium
GAATTCGATCGTGGCCATGTTTGGCGGACTCCTTCTCGTGTCTGCGGCCTTCCGGGATCGATACCGGTCGTCCGCGATGGCGGCCGCCGCGAAGGGTGCGGCGTGCAGGAAAAGCGTTGAATTATAGACGAAAATCGCTCAGGTGGCCGTAGGCTTATCACGGGTGCCGGCAGCGAGCGGACTGCCGGCCCGTCCTCAGTCTTCTGTCTTCGGATAACTGACAACCGACAACTGATCACGGCATCAGTTGCCCGCCGTTCACCTCGATGATCTGACCGGTGACGAAGCCCGACATCGCATCGGACGCGAGATACAGAAACGCGCCGGCGCACTCTTCCGCGGTGCCCAGGCGATTCATCGGGATCTGAGACTTGAACGTCTCGAGCATCGCGGGCGTCGAGTAGCGCTCGTGGAACGGCGTCACGATGACGCCCGGTGCAACCGCATTGACGCGGATGTTGTCCTTGACGACCTCGCGCGCAAGACCGTGCGTGAACGTCGAGATGAACCCTTTCGCGGACGCGTACATCGCTGCCCCGGGGCCGCCTCCCACGCGGGCGGCGATCGACGTCACGTTGATGATGTTGCCGCGACCGCCCTTGCGCATATGCGGGACCGCGGCAGAGCACGCCGCGACAACGGAACGGACGTTGAGGTCCATGACCGCGTCGTAGAACGCGTCGTCGATGTCGGCAATGGGCACGCGCTGCACCAGTCCACCGGCGTTGTTGACCAGGATGTCCAGCCCGCCGAAATGTGATGCCGCGGCGTCGACGACTTCGCGCGCTTTCGCCGACGAGCGCAGATCGCCGCCCACGAGAAATGCTTCCGCACCCGCGAAGCGGACATCGCCGGCGACTTCCTCCGCTCGGTTCAGGCTCGCGTTGTAGTGGATGGCTACACGGCAACCGGCGCGGGCGAATGCGCGTGCCGCCGCAGCGCCGATGCCGGTCGATGCCCCTGTAATGAGAACGGACTTGCCGGCGAGATCCGGCGCTAATGACTCGGCCATTGCGTTACTCCGTAAAGAGCGAGGAAACCGATTCCTCGTTGGAGATGCGCGTCATCGTCTCGGCCAGCAGCTGCGCGCAGGACAGCTGGCGGATCTTGGGGCAGGCGTGCGCTTCCGGGGACAGCGGAATCGTGTCCGTCACGACGATTTCATCCATGTCGGATGCCGTGATCCGCGGAACGGCGCCGCCGGACAGGACAGGATGCGTGCAATACGCGAAAACCTTTTGCGCACCGTGCTCCTTCAGCGCGGTCGCGGCCTTGCACAGCGTGTTCGCGGTATCGACGATGTCGTCCATGATGACGCAGTTGCGTCCGTCGACGTCGCCGATGATGTTCATTACCTCGGCGACGTTCGCCTTCGGGCGCCGCTTGTCGATGATCGCGAGATCGGAATCGAGCCGCTTGGCGATCGCGCGTGCGCGCACCACGCCGCCGACGTCGGGCGACACGACGAGCAGGTTGTCGTAGTTGCGCTTCCAGAGGTCGCCGAGCAGGATGGGCGTCGCGTAGATGTTGTCGACCGGTATGTTGAAGAACCCCTGGATCTGGTCGGCATGGAGATCCATGACCATCACGCGATCGACGCCGACGGTTGCGAGCATGTCGGCGACGACCTTGGCGGTGATCGGAACGCGCGCGGAGCGCGGGCGCCGATCCTGACGCGCATAACCGAAATACGGGATCGCCGCAGTAACGCGCGCAGCTGATGCGCGCTTCAGCGCGTCGACCATGACGAGCAGCTCCATCAGGTTGTCGTTCGTGGGCGCGCAGGTTGACTGCAGGATGAACGCGTCGAGACCGCGGACGTTCTCCAGCAACTCGACCATGACCTCGCCGTCCGAAAAGCGACCGACGACGACGCGGCCGAGGCTGATGTTCAGATGGCGACAGACGGCTTCCGCGAGCTTCGGGTTCGCGTTGCCCGTGAAGATCCGCATGCGCTCGAAGGCCATCGTCGCGAGCCGGCGTCGGTGCGTTAGCGGTCCGCGCGCACGCGCGTCACGTCGCTTACGTCAAACGGGCAGGCTGCCATGGCGACAGTCTGCCCGAGCCGATAAGCAAAATGGCTGGGGAGGAAGGATTCGAACCCTCGAATGCCGGAATCAAAATCCGGTGCCTTAACCAACTTGGCGACTCCCCAGCGGAAACCTGCGCGACGTCCGTTCCGCGCCCGCCACGGACCAGTCCAAGGGTTACGCGATCGACGCGAAAACGTCCGTCGCCGCCGCGGCTGCCAGGTGGTTGTTAGCGTAACCTTCGGAAAAGACGCTCATTTTCGCCGACGCTGCAATGAGTGTCAATGTCGGCTCGACGTGGTTGGCGGTCGAAGCGGCGCCACAACAGAGCGCACCGTCATTGCCAACGGTCGACGACGACGCGCACATCGACGGGCTCGCCGGACTGCATCGTCAGCGCGACGCGAAACGGCCGCGAGTCGGCGTCGTCTGGATACGCGTAGACGATCTCCCAGCCATCCTGGTGCAACAGCGACACACGTGCGCGCGGATCGCGCTCGATCGCATACGGCGAGCCGGCGCGCGGTCTTGCGCGCACCCACGCGGCCAACCCATCAACGGGGATCGTCACGCCGAATGCCCGCTCGGTCAGCTCGCGCCAGGAACGGGCGGTTTCGACGCGTCCATCCTGGAAATGAACGGTGACGCCGTCGACGTCGCCTTCGAGCTTGGCGAGCGTTTGTCCGAGCGGCGTTGCGAGATCGATCGTGTCGCGCGTGCCATCGTGAACCCACGTGAACCCGCCCGCCACGCCGGCGTCGCCGCGACGCGCCGAAATTCGGCCGCCGATCGAAAACGGCGCGTCTGCGGTGTCGACAATCGAGGGAGTCGGCGACGACGCCGGCAGCGATGCGCAGGCCGCGACGAACGCCGTGAGAACGATGGCGAACGCGCGCGTTGCGCCGTTCGACCGCGTCAAGGCGAGAGCCGGCGAACCGTTTCCTTGAGTACCGCGTTGTCCGGATTCGAATCGAGCTGTGCCTTCCACAGCGCGCGTGCCTGGTCGCGTTCGCCCTTACGCCACAGCACCTCGCCGAGATGCGCGGCGATCTCCGCATCGGGCCGCCCGTTCAGCGCCTGCCGCAGATAGCGTTCGGCCTCGTCGAGCTTGCCCATCCGGTACAACGCCCACCCGAGGCTGTCGAGGATGAACGGATCGTTCGGCGAAAGCTTGTGCGCCCGCTCGATCAGCGCAAACCCTTCGTCGGTGCGCGGCGTACGATCGACGAGCGTATAGCCGAGCGCGTTCAGCGCCTGCGCGTCGTCGGGCTTCAACTCGACGAGTCGCTTGAGACGCGACTCGGCTTCGTCGATCTTGTCCAGACGCTCGGCCACCATCGCGAGGTCATAGATGAGGTCGGTGCTGTCCGGATGCTCGCCCAGGCCCTTCGACAGCACCGTGTAAGCGCCGGCGTTGTCGCCTGCGTCGCGCAGCAGCTGCGCTTGGGCCTGGCGCACCTGGACCTTCTGCTCCTTCGTGACGGCATCCAGTCCCTCGAACCAGCGGTCCGCCTCGGCCATCTTCCCCTGCTTGCCGTACATCGCACCGATCCGCAGCTTGGCGAGCCAGCCGCGCTCTCCTTCCGTGATGGTCTGGTAGCGCTCGATGGCCTTGTCGTATTGCTTCGTGTCCTCCGCGAGCTGGGCGAGGTAAAGGTCGATCACGCCAGCTTCGCCATAATTCGCGCGCTTCAGGTCGAGCAGCAATCGCTCGGCTTCCGGCCAGTCCTTCATTTGCAGCGCGATAGCCGCAACTGCGAATTCGAGATCGCGCGATTCCGGCTCGCGGTCCCACAGCTTCTGCATCAACGTTCGCGCATCGACGAACCGCTTCTGCTCGACGTACTGCTGCGCGAGTGCGCCCGTTGCGCTCTTCGCACCCGGCTGCGCCGCGACGAACGACTCGAGCCACTGGATTGCCGACGCGCTCGATTTGCGCGCAAGAATCTCGCTCTTCAGGATCGCGGCGCGCTCCCAATCGGGCTTCAGCTCCAGCGCACGATCGATCGCGTCGCTCGCCTCGGAAGCAGTGGCCATGTCGTCGCCCGCCGCGTATGCGGCAAGGGCAACCGCGTAATGCGCTTCGGGCGTTTTCGGATAGGGTTTCGCCAGATCGCGCACGAGCGACAGCACCGCGCGCTTGTCCGATTGCTGCGAGAAGAGGCGGTTGAGCTGCAAGAACACTTCGCCCGCACCGGAACCCGACAGCGCGGCATCGGCCAAAACGCGCTCAATGCGCGTGCGCAGTTCGTCGTCCGCCGCCGTGTTCGGCACGCCCTTGCCGCCATCGGCGGCCAACGCCGCCAGCACGCGCTTCGGACGCTCGGCGGTCGGGTCGAGCTTGATCCACACCTGGGCGGCATCCGTGACGAGCGAGCGCTGCCGGCTCGCGATCGCGATTTCCGTTGCACGACGAGCGAGGCGGGCATCGCCTGAAGTGCGCGCTGCGTCGATGTACGCGCGTGCCGCCAACGCGACGTCCCCCCGCTGAAGCGCGACATCGCCGAGCATCAGCCGGTAGAACAGGTCCGCGGTCAGCGGTGATTCGGCGCCCTCGGGCGCAGGAGAGGACTCCCGGTTGGGATCGTCCGGAACGGCACCCGGCTGCGGATCGACGTCGAGCGATTGCGCGCGCGCAATCGGCCCAGCGGCGAGCAGCATCGCTGCGAACAGCAAGGGCAAGGGGAAGCGAAGCGTCATGAGCAAGATGCGAAGCAAGTCGAACCCTGTAGATTAAGCTATAGTCCGGGCGCTCACAAACGCCCGATCGTTATTGCCGGGCACGCGTATCCCAGCGCGGCGTCCGCGCGCATCCGGATTTCATGCCCGAGCTACCCGAAGTTGAAACGACCCGGCGAGGTATCGCGCCGCATGTGACGGGCCGTCGCGTCGTCAAGATCGACGTGTACGACCGGCGGCTGCGCTGGCCGGTTCCCCCTGATCTCGAAAGGCGGCTGCGCGGCGCGACGATCGACCGCGTCGACCGGCGCAGCAAGTATCTGTTGTTTCGCATGTCCGAGGGCACGCTCCTCGTTCACCTCGGCATGACCGGCACCCTGCGGATCCTGCACGGTGCGCCTCCGCGCGCACTGCACGACCATGTCGACATCACGCTCGACGACGGCACGCTGCTTCGATATCGCGATCCCCGACGTTTCGGAGCGATGCTGTGGATACCGTCCGGGCCAGCGGAACATCCGCTCCTTGATGCGCTCGGACCCGAGCCATTCGACGATGCGTTCGACGCGGACTATCTGTGGCGCACGACGCGAAACAGGCGCGCCGCGATCAAGCTCGTGCTGATGGACAACCACGTCGTCACCGGCGTAGGGAACATCTATGCCAACGAAGCGCTATTTCACGCCGGCGTGCGACCGTCGACACCCGCCCATCGCATCTCCAAGCCGCGTCTTGCGCGTCTCGTAGACGCTGTGCAGGCCGTACTCACTGCCGCGATCGCGAAAGGCGGCAGCACGCTTCGAGATTACGTGGGTTCCGACGGTGCGTCCGGGTACTTCCAGCTCGAATACTTTGTTTACGGCCGCGCGAAAGAACCGTGCCGCGTGTGCGGGCATTCGATTCGCCAGACCCGGATCGGCCAGCGCTCGTCCTTCCACTGCGTCGTGTGCCAGCGCCGCTGACCCACCGCTTTAAGTCCGCGAGCAGCGGCCTTTGGGACGAGTGCCTTTAGGCGGCAGGTGGAGACGGCGCGCGTCGCTCGTACGAAACGAGTGCGGCTGACGATCGGCGCGTCGTCGCCGATGAACGTGCCTGGCGCGTCCATTAAGCGGTGCGCGCCTGCGCCGGGGCGTTTCGGAAGCGCTTCCGGTGCGGCAAGAGCCCGTCGCCGAGGGGCATGACTTGTGCTTTCCCTCCCCCAATGGCGACTGCTGCGACCATCGATAGATCACGAAACGCGCATCGAGCAGCATGAGCGCATCCCGCGACCTCGCCGCGCGTTTCGAAGCCTACGCCGACTGGCGGCGTCGGCTGTCCGCGGGAATCTCCGCGCTGCACGAGTGGCTGCAGCAGCAGGATCTCGCCGGCGCGCAGGTCGACGTCAAGGTCCAGCAGCTGCTCGAGCGCCTGCAGCAGGACAAACTCGTCGTGGCGTTCGTGGCCGAGTTCTCGCGCGGCAAATCCGAGTTGATCAACGCGATCTTCTTCGCGGACTTCGGACAGCGGCTGCTGCCATCGTCTGCCGGTCGCACGACGATGTGCCCTACGGAGCTTCTCCATGATCCGTCGCGGCCGCCCTCGATCCGCCTGCTTCCGATCGAGACGCGTCTCAACGAGGCAACCGTCAGCGAATTCAAGAATTACGCCGACGAGTGGGTAACGTTCCCGCTCGACCTCGCGCAAGCGGATCGAATGGCCGAAACGCTCGCACGCGTCTCGCAGGTCAAGCGAGTGCCCGTCGCGCTTGCGCGCAAGTATGGCTTGTTCACCGAGCGCGACGACGACATCCTCTCCGCGCTCGAACGCGGGGATGAGGGAAGCGTCGACATTCCGTGCTGGCGCCATGCGGAGATCAACTTCCCGCATCCGTTGCTGCAGCAGGGTCTGATCATCCTCGACACGCCGGGGCTGAACGCGATCGGCACCGAGCCCGAGCTGACGCTGAACCTGTTGCCCAACGCGCATGCCGTGCTGTTCCTCCTGGCGGCGGACGCGGGCGTCACCAAGACCGACCTCGACGTGTGGAATGCGCACCTCGCCGGTGAAGAGGAAGCGACGAAGGCGGCGCGGATGGTCATCCTGAACAAGATCGACGGCCTGTGGGACGATCTCAAGGAGGAGGTCGAGATCAACGCCGAGATCGATCGGCAGGTCGACTCGAGCGCGAAGATGCTCGGCATTTCCGCCGCGCAGGTGTTCGCAGTCTCCGCACAGAAGGCATTGCTAGCGAAGGTCAACGGCGACGACCCCTTGCTGACGCGCAGCCGGCTCCCGATTCTCGAGCATTCGCTTTCGCGCAAGCTGATTCCCGCGAAACGGGACCTCGTCGGCGCGGCGACGCAGAACGAGATACGCGCAATGACGGCGTCGATCCGCTCGCTCCCTGTCTCTTATACACATCTCCGAGCCCACGAGACG
>JBKPOL010000524.1:0-2900 GCA_046733075.1 Pseudomonadota bacterium
CGCCATGTGACGTCCGGAACCAAGGCGATCAACACCGTCGACGACATGAGGGGCTTCAAGCTGCGCATTCCCGAAGTCGACACGTTCCGCGCGATGGCCGAGGCATGGGGCGCGCGTCCGACGCCGCTCAACATCGGCGAGCTTTATCTTGCGCTGAGCCAGGGCGCCGTAGATGGACAGGAGAATCCGCTGCCGACGATCCAGAGCAACAAGTTCTACGAAGTGCAGAAGTATCTGGTGCTAACGGGTCACATCATCACGCCGCGCCTCATCGTCGTGAACGAGGCGGCGTGGCAGGCGCTCGGCGCGAAGGAGCGCCAGGTCCTGAAGGCGGCCATCGAAACGCACGGGCAGGCGCAGGACAACGAGATCGTGTCCCAGGAGGGAAAGCTCGTCGACACGTTCAAGTCGAGCGGGATGACGCCCATCCAGCCGGACCTCGAAAGCTTTCGCAAGCCGGTGCTTGCGACGCTGCCGGCGAAATTCGAGTCGAAATGGGGCAAGGGCCTCTGGGAGCGCATCGCGTCCGCCTGATCACGTCGCCCGAGCCGGTGACGATCGCCCCGTCGCGTCGAAGAATCACCCGATAGATGCTGCGTGCGCTCGCCGGCGGCTTCGACCGCGCCGTGGCGCTCGTCGCGTGCGGCCTCGTCGTTGCGCTTCTCGTTTGCGTGGCGCTCGGCGTCTTGACGCGGGCGCTTCGCGATCCGTTCATCTGGACCGACGAGCTTTCGCGCTTCCTGATGGTGTGGCTGGCCGTCTTCGGCTGGGTGCTCGCGACGCGCAAGCGCATCCACGTTCGCATTCGCTTCCTGCAGGACCGGCTGCCGGCTCCCGCTCATCGATTCGTCGAGATCGCGATCCAGGCGGCAATGACGCTCTTCGGTGCGCTCGTCGCCGCTTACGCCGTCGGGCTCGTCGGCAAGAACCATGATCTCGAAGCGACGTCGCTGCCGATTTCCATGTCGTGGCTTTATGCCCCACTCGTGCTGGGTGGCGCTGTCACGGCCTTGCAGGGCGCAATCGAGGTGATCGGCGCGGTGCGACGCCGATGATCTCGCTGATGATCGAGATCGTCGGCGTCTGGCTCGTCGCGATCCTGATCGGCCTGCCGCTCTTCGCGTCGATGGGCCTCGCGGCCTTTGCATTCGTCGTATTCGGCGGACTCTCGCCGTCGATCGTGCCGCAGAAGATGGCGCAGGCGATGAACTCGTTCCCGCTCGTGGCCGCGCCATTGTTCATCCTGATGGGCAACCTGCTCGGCGCCGCCAAACTCACGGACCGCATCGTTCGTTTCGCGACCTCGCTCGTGGGATCGCTGCGCGGCGGCTACGCGCACGCAAGCATCCTGTCCAGCATGATCTTCGCCGGAATGGTCGGCTCCGCCGTCGCGGATGCCGCCGGAACCGGCGCGGTGGAAGTGCGGGCGATGAAAAAGGCCGGCTATCGCCCGGAGACCGCCGCGGCGATCAGCGCAGCCGCCGCGACGATCGGTCCAATCATTCCGCCGAGCCTTCCGATGGTCATCTACGGCGTGAGTGCGGACGTGTCGATCGGACGGCTGTTTCTCGCCGGGGTCGTTCCCGGCGTGCTGATGGGCGTGTCGCTGATGATCATGGTGGCGATCATTGCGCCGCGCCAGGGATTGCCGCGGCACGCGTTCGGCGGTCTGTGCGACGTGTGGCTCGCATTCAAGGAAAGCGTGTGGGCGCTGATGGCGCCCGTGATATTGCTGGGCGGCATGTTCAGCGGGCTCTTCACGCCCACCGAGGCGGCGGCTGTCGCCGATCTCTACGCGCTGTTTCTCGGCTTCGTCGTGTATCGAACGCTGTCGGTGAACGACCTGCCGGACATTCTCGTCAATACGGCGGAGACAACCGGTATCGTCGCGGTGCTCGTGATGGTGGCCGGCGCGCTTGGATGGTGCATGTCGATCTCGCGCATTCCGCAAACGCTCGCGCCGGTGATCGTCTCCGCAATCCACCAGCCGCTGGTGTTCCTGTTGGCCGCCAACGTCGTTCTGCTCGCGGTCGGCTGCTTCATGGAAGCGCTGGCGGCGATGCTGATCCTGATTCCGATCCTCGTTCCCGCCGCAATCGGGTTCGGCATCGATCCCGTCCAGTTCGGACTGATCATGATCTTCAATCTGATTCTCGGGACGATTCACCCGCCGATCGGCGTCGTGCTTTTCGTGATGGCTCGCATCGCGGAGGTGACGTTCGAGCAGATCTCGCGCGCGATCCTGCCGTGGCTCGTGCCGCTGCTGATCGTTCTGGTGGCGATCACCGTATGGCCGCCGCTGACGCTCGGGCTGGCCGGTGTGCTGATGGGCAAATAGACCCGAGCCGATGCTCGCCTACGTCAGCTCGCTCGTCGCGCTCCGGATCGCCGCCTCGACCTGTTGTCGATCCACCTCCGTGTCTCCCATCACCGTGTCCCAGGAGAGGCGGACGTAGGCGGAGCGGTTCCTGCTCTTCAGCACAAGCGTCTGCAGACCGCGCTGCTGCCCGAAGGCGAAATCGGTGGAATAGCCAAGAAGATCATGCACGCCGGCCTCCCAGATCCTGGTTTGGATCGCGTCGATGATCACCGCCATGCGCCGGTGAAATTCGCGCGGCACGTCGAGCGACAGCGGGTCCTTCTCGGTCATCGGAGGGTTGGGCATCCGTCCATTATCACCCCTGCGGCGCCGCGGATGAGAGGGAGCGACGGAACTCGGCCGGCGAGCCGGCGCCTGCTCACTCGATGAGCCGGTCCGCCCGCAGCAATACCGACTGCGGGATCGGGAGCCCGAGGTTCCTGGCCGTCTTGAGATTGATGACGAGAAAATAGCGATTGGGTTGCTCCACCGGCAAATCGCCCACCTTGGCGCCGCGGAGCACCTTGGCGACGTACTCCCC
>JBKPOL010000525.1:0-3277 GCA_046733075.1 Pseudomonadota bacterium
GATCACGACCAACCGCATCAACGATCCGGCGGTCGCCGAGGCGATCCTGGCGCGCGGCGACGCCGACATGGTGTCGATGGCGCGACCGTTCCTCGCGGATGCCGACTTCGTGAGGAAGGCCGCCGAAGGTCGCGCGAAGGCGATCAACACGTGCATCGCGTGCAACCAGGCATGCCTCGACCATATCTTCGAGCGCCGCGTCGCGACCTGTCTCGTGAATCCGTATGCCTGCCGCGAGACGGAGATCGTCGTCACCCGTGCGGCGCGCGCGAAGCGCGTCGCGGTCATCGGCGCCGGCCCTGCCGGCCTTGCGTGCGCGACGACCGCCGCAGGCCGGGGGCACCACGTCACGCTGTTCGACGCACACGCAGAGATTGGCGGCCAATTCAATCTGGCGCGGCGGATTCCGGGCAAGGAGGAATTCGCCGAGACGCTCCGTTACTTCGATCATCGACTCTCGACGCTCGGTGTGGAGCGAAGGCTCGGGTCGATGGCCAAGGTCGACGACGTGCGCGGACATGACAGCGTCGTCATTGCCGCCGGCATCGTGCCGCGAAAGCCGGCGATTCCGGGGATCGAGCATCGGAGCGTAGCGAGCTACGTCGATATCGTCGAAGGGCGGCGGAAGGCAGGGCGCAACGTCGCGATCGTCGGAGCGGGCGGCATCGGTTTCGACGTGGCGGAGTTCCTGACGCATTCCGGAAGCGGTGACGGACATGCGAGTGCCGGCGAACTTCTGGATCCCGCGAGCGAAGCGTTCCGCGACGAATGGGGCATCGACGCTTCGTATGCCAACCCGGGAGGCGTCAAGCCCGCGCACGAGCCGCCGCCGGTGCGCAATGTGTGGCTGCTGCAGCGGAAGGCGACCAAGGTCGGCGACGGCCTCGCCAAAACGACGGGCTGGATCAAGCGGACGCTGCTGCGGCGTCGGGGCGTGACGATGCTGTCCGGCGTGACGTACGAGCGCATCGACGACGCCGGCTTGCACATCGTCGTCGATGGCGAATCGCGGACCCTTGCCGTCGATACGATCGTGATCTGCGCAGGCCAGGAGCCGCGGCGCGACCTCGCGCATGCGCTCGAGGCGAGCGCCATCTCGTACACGCTGATCGGCGGCGCCGATGTCGCGATCGAGCTCGATGCGAAGCGCGCGATCGAGCAGGGAACGCGCGTAGCGCTGGCGCTGTAGGCGCCACCAGGATCTGCGGCGTCGGCACTACGGCAAACTGCAACCGTCTTCGGGAAGCAGGTGCCGGGGAGTGAGTCGCTACGGCGAAGCGTTGGCCATGCGTGCGGCGCGCTTTAGATCTCCAAGGAGCGTCGCGCGGAGCTTCACGCGCGCATCGTGATCCGGCACGCGCAGGATCGCCGACGGGTGGTACGTCGCGACGATGGGAACGCCCTCCGGGCTCGCGAGCTTCCGCGTGCGCGCTTCGGCGATCGCGATCTTGCCGCCATACACCGCAGCGAGCGCCGTCGCTCCGAGCGTCACAATGACGGCCGGCCGTATGCGCATGAGCTCGCCTTCGAGCCACGCATGGCAGGCCGCGATGTGGCGTTGCATGGGAGTCTTGTGAATGCGCCGCTTGCCGCGCGGCTCGAAGAAGAAGTGCTTGACGGCGTTCGTCACGAACACCTGCTCGGGCGCGATGCCCGCTTCCTGCAGCAATTCGCGCAGGACCCGACCGGCCGGTCCCACGAACGGCCGGCCCTGCACGTCCTCTTCATCACCCGGCTGCTCGCCGACGAGCATCAGCCTCGCGCCGGCCGGTCCTTCACCGGGCACGCCCTGCGTCGCGCGCTCCCAGAGTTCGCAGCGCCGGCAATGGTCGAGGTTCTCCTTCGAAGGAACCGGCGCGGGTTCGCGCGACGGCGGTTCGGCAGGCGGGGGTGTCTTGCGGGGTGCCATGGCGGGGATGTTCTGCGCGAAGTTACTGCGGCAACGGCAGCTGCGGCGAGGGCGGCTGCGAAGAGGCCGCGCCGCCGACGAGCCGCCGCGCAAGCGTCCTTCCTGCGGCATCGTGCACGCTCTGCGCCATGGCGCTCGACATCGCGCTGCCGCCTTCGATCGCACGATAGAGTGCCTTCTCCTTGTCGGTCGCGCCGGCAGCCGACCTGAACACGGATGCAAAGACGTCGGTGCGCGTCGCGGGCAAGGGACTGGCTTGCGTGAAGAATCCGATGAACTCGCCGCTTACGCTCGCGAGCCCCTGGTAATCTCCGACGAAGAGCCCGCCTTCCGCAAGGGGTGCGCGATTGAAATCGAACGGTCCCGCCACGTGGCGTTCCGTCCAGCTCACGCCGTCGGTCGACGTCGCGAGCCAGACATCGACAATGAGCGTCGACGCATCCGCGGTGTCGTTGCGCATGTCGTAATACTGGACGGCGATCGTGCCGTCGCTACGGATGGTCACGGCCGGCAGGAACGCCTGGACGGCGGGCAGGGCGTTGATCTGCACGGGCGTGCCCCATGTACTGCCGCCGTCGACCGAGCGCGAAAACGCCACGCCGTCGCGCGCCCCCGCACTGAAACGCGCGTCCTGCCAGACGGCGACGAGCGTGCCGCTCGGCCCTGCCGCAACCGAGGCGATGTTGACGCCGTCGCGGAGCTCGCGCGACGTGTTCTGCGGGTCGTGCGTGCCGATCCCCTGCAGGTTCGTGATCACGTTGAAGCCGCTCCACGTGACGCCCTGATCGGTTGACTTCACGAAGGCAAGTCGCGGGACAACCGTGTTCGCCGTGGTCCGCACGAATTCGGTGAAGAAGTTGTACAGCGTTCCCGCGTTGTCCCCGCCGGATGGGACGACCACCTGGTTGTTCAGCGTCTGGTTACGGTCGCCCGGGTCATGGATCGGACGTGCGGGTTCCCATGAAACGCCGCCGTCGGTCGTGCGCGTGAAGTATGACGGACCATGTCCATTCTGTTCGAGCCGATCCCACGCTGCATACGCGAATCCCGGCAATCTTGGATCAGCGGTGATCGATTCCTTGTCGTCGAACGGCGAATTGCCGTCGCGGATCAGTGAGGCGGGCGCGCTCCACGTGCGACCGCCGTCCAGGGAGCGACTCGCGAGCACGGCAGTGGACGATCCGACGGCGAACGTGTTGCCGGTGAATGCGATCGCAATCTGGTACGCGATGCCATCGGGCCCGATCGTTACCCAGGGGTCGCTCGCGCGTTGGAAATCGGCGCCGTTTCCCGCGTTGCCGCCGGTGCAGCGCGTGAACGCCGCTTGCGACACGCCCCAAGTGAGGCCGCCGTCGAACGAATATGCAG
>JBKPOL010000526.1:0-30725 GCA_046733075.1 Pseudomonadota bacterium
GAATCGGACGCCGCATGCAGCGCAACGCTGACGGGGACGGATTCATCCCGGTCGTATAATCGGCCGGCACAATGCCGGCGACGCCTGCCTGCGCTCGGCGCCATGCGTTCACACAATCGGAGCACGCGATGCGGTGGGGAGATTTCCGGCGTTGCGACAACGTAGTGGATCGAACCGGCAATGCGCCGGAAGGTGGCGGGGGCGGCCTGCCGTTCGGTGGGATGCGCATCGGCGGCGGTGCGCTCGTCATCCTCGTCATCGTCGGCATGCTGTTCGGCATCAATCCGTTCGAACTCCTCGGCATGCTGGGCGGGGACGGCGGTTCGGTGCAGGTGCCCCCGTCGCAGCAGGCACCACCTTCCCAGACTGCGCCCCCGGGCTACGGACCGCAGCCGCGGGCGAGCACGAGTCCTGCGCCACCGGGGGCAACCGACGTCAGGAAGGATTTCGCGCGGGCCGTGCTCGGCGACACCGAAGACGTCTGGGGCGCGGTCTTCAAGCAGATGGGGCAGCGCTACGAGCCACCCAAGCTCGTGCTCTATCGCGGCGCCACCCGCTCCGCGTGCGGTCGAGCGAACGCGGCCGTCGGCCCGTTCTATTGTCCCGCCGACCGCGACCTCTATCTCGACACGTCGTTCTTCAACGAATTGGCCAGCCGCTTCGGGGCGCCGGGCGAGTTCGCCCAGGCGTACGTCATCGCGCACGAAGTGGGGCATCACGTGCAGAACCTGCTCGGAACGATGCGTCAGTTCGAGGCCCAGATGCAGCGCGCCGACGAGCGATCTGCGAACGCGCTGTCGGTTCGCCTCGAATTGCAGGCCGACTGCTACGCCGGGGTGTGGGGCTTTTATTCGCAGAAGCGCGGGATCATCGATACCAAGGACGTGGAAAGCGGCTTGCGCGCGGCGGCGGCGGTCGGCGACGACCAGATCCAGAAGCGCACGACCGGCCAGGTAGTCCCGGAATCGTTCACCCACGGATCCGCGGAGCAGCGGACTCGCTGGTTCAGGACCGGCCTGCAATCGGGCGATCCGCGCGATTGCAATACGTTCAGCGCACGCTAAACGCGCGCGTGAGACGTCATGACGGTCACCGCCGCCATGCGACACTGTGCGCATGGATCGCGTGGAGCGCGATGCGCGTCGCACGTTCAAGGAAGTGTATTGGATGCGCTGCCCGCAGGCATCCGATGTGAAAGCGCGACGCCGTCGCTCGCGCGACGTTTCGCAGCTCGAACGGCGGGTGCCCTCCGACCCGTGCTGAAGTTGTCTGCAACGTTCGTCCGTGCCTGAGCTTTCCTGTCCCGGCTGCACCGCGCCAATGCGCTCGCTGTTGCTCGCGCGCGCGCCGCTCGCTCCGCTGACGCTCGATGCGTGCGACAACTGCCAGGCGCTCTGGCTCGACGCGACCGAGAGCCAGCAGTTGACACCCGGTGCGCTCATCGAACTGTTTCGCACCATCGCAACGTCGCACCCCGAGGCGCGGGCCGCATACCCGGCACTTTTGCCCTGTCCGCGCTGCACGACGCCGCTCACGCTGACGCGCGACGTGCGACAGACGACGCGCTTCACCTATTACCGCTGCCGCTATGGTCACGGTCGCTTCACGCCGTATGCGCAGTTCCTGCGCGAAAAGAACTTCATCCGTCCGCTCGACGCCGCGGAGATGACACGCCTGCGCGCTACGGTGTCGACCGTGCGTTGCGTGAGTTGCGGCGGCCCCGTGCCGATCGACCGCGCGGCCGTTTGCCCGTACTGCGGCGCGCCGGTGATGCTGCTCGACGCCGAGGCGGTTGCGAAGGCGTTGAAGGAGCTCGAGACGGCCGAAGTGCGGCGGACGGAGGAGCCGCCGCTCACCGGCGACGCTGTAATCGCCATTGCGAACGTCGAACGCGAGCTCGCACGCAATCGGCGCGAGTTCGAGGGCGAGTTCGGCATCGACCTCATCGCCGCAGGACTCCGCGCGCTCGATGCGTTGCGCAAGCGCTGAAGCCAGCGGCGGCGAGGGTAGAATGCGCCCACTCTTTCCCTGGAGCGTCGATGAATAGCCCCTTCATGCGGATCGTCGTTGTCGCCGGTTTCGCCCTCGCATCGGCTGCCGCAGCCCAGCAATCTCCCACCGCGGCGCCCGCAGCAGCAGCCGCCCCGGTCCCCAAGCACAGCTGCACGAAACCCGGAGATTTCCCGGGCAGTCTCGCCACCGAAAACCAGCGACGCAATTGGCAGAAGGGCTACGTCGATTACGTCGACTGCCTGAAGAAGTTCATCAACGACCAGCAGGCCCTCGCCGAGCCGCACATCAAGGCATCGAACGACGCGATCAACGACTACAACGCGGGCGTCAAGGAATACAACGCGCAGATCGAGAAGGCGAAGGGCAACTGATTCCCGCTCCAACCCGCACGCTCGGGCCGGCGGACGAGCCTACGCAGCGCGACGCTACGCGTCGAATCGTCGAGGCGTCCCCGGACGTCATTGCCGCAGTCGTGCTGGAAGGCTTTAACCGGCACTACGCGCTCTTTCGCGAATGCGCGCGCGCCGCCAAGCGCTATTTCGAGGCCGGTAACTGGCTTGCGATCGGTCACGTCGCACGCGACCGCATCGACTTCTACGACCGTCGCGTCGCCGAGACGGTGGAGCGCATCGAGGGCGACTTCCTGGTCAGCCACGATGACAGCGGGGCCGACGACGCTTTCTGGGCCGCCGTCAAGCGCTGCTTCATCGGCCTCATCGTCGACCATCGCCAGCCGGAATGCGCCGAGACATTCTTCAACACCGTATCCTCGAAGCTGCTGCACCGCACGTATTTCCACAATCGATGCCTGTTCGTTCGGCCGGCGACGTCGACCGAGTACCTCGACGACGGCGCGCCTTCGTATCGCTGCTACTATCCCCGACGCGGCGGACTGCGCGCCGCGCTGATCGACCTCGTGCTCGATCTGCGGCTCGCCCCGCGCTTCGACGATTTCCGCATCGACCTGATTCACGTGCTTGCCGCGATGCGACGGCGGCTGCCGCGGCCGTTCGTCGTCGACGCCAACTTTCAAATCCAGGTGCTGTCGAGCCTGCTGTTCCGCAACCAGACGGCATATGCCGTCGGTCGCGTCGTCAATGGCGCGCACATCTACCCATTCGTTGCGGCCATCAAGCGGCGCAGCGACGAGCGGCTCTATGTCGATGCAGTGCTCACCGATCCCGGGGAGCTCGCGCTACTCTTCTCGGCGAATCGCGCGTACTTCCTGGTCGACATGGAAGTTCCGTCCGCGTACGTCGAGTTCCTGCATACGATCGCGCCCGACAAGACTTCCGCCGAGCTCTACACGATGCTCGGGCTTCAGAAGCACGGTAAGACTCTCTTCTTCCGGGATTTCCTGCACCATCTGAAGCACTCGACCGATCGGCTCATCGTCGCCCCGGGCATACAAGGGCTCGTGATGTGCGTCTTCACGCTGCCGTCGTATCCATACGTGTTCAAGGTGATCCGCGATCGCATCTCACCGTCCAAGGACACCGATGCGGCGCGCGTCAAGCAGAAATACGCGCTCGTCAAGCATCACGACCGCGCCGGCCGCATGACGGACATCCTCGAATACTCGAATGTCGCCATTCCAATCGACCGGTTCGAGCATTCGCTGCTCGCCGAATTACAGAAGGAGATCGGCTCGCAGCTCGAGCACGATCGCGACCACATCATCATCCGGCACGTCTATATCGAGCGGCGGCTGGAGCCGCTCAACCTGTTCATCCGCAGCGCGGACGACGGCTCGAAGACACGGGCGATTCGCGACTACGGCAACGCGATCAAGGAGCTTGCGGCGATCAATATCTTCGCTGGCGATCTGCTGTTCAAGAATTTCGGCGTTACGCGCTACGGCCGGATCGTCTTCTATGATTACGACGAGATCGAGTACCTGACCGACTGCCGTTTTCGCACGATTCCCAAGCCGCCCCCCGGCATTGACGAACTGTCGGGTGAGGTCTGGTATCCGGTCGGCCCGCGCGACATATTCCCCGAGGAGTTCGCGACGTTCCTGTTGACCGATCCGCAGGTCAAGGATGCTTTCCTTGCATTCCATGCGGATCTGCTCGAAGCACGCTGGTGGCAGGCGATGCAGGCGGCGAATCGCGAAGGCCGGCAGATCGAGGTGCTTTCGTATCCCGAGAGCATTCGCTTTCGACGCAAGGCGCCGCGACCACGCTACTTCGGGGCGTGAGAGCGCGGTGCGCGGCATGACATGGTTCTGGAGCCACGGTCGAGTCCATGTCATCCGATGCTATGCTGCCAATCTGTCCGAGGAGCTGCGCATGCCCCGTAGTCGACTGCTATTGCCGCTGATGCTCGCTGCCGCAGTCGTCGCCGCCTGCCAGCAGCAGGGGCCCACGAAGGAAGAGCTCGAAGCGGCGAAGAATACGGTGGACTGCGAACGGGGCGGCGAACGAATCGTCATTCGCTTCGACGAAGGCGAGGCGCGGCTTCTGATGCCCGATGGCACGCGCGTCGTGCTCTATCAGGTGCCAAGCGGCTCGGGGATTCGCTATCTCAACGGCTTGATGGAACTGCGCGGCAAAGGCATGGATCTCGAACTGACGCGCGAGCAGAGCACTGCGCACATGAAGTGCAAGCCGTACGAGATTCCGAAGAAGCAGTAGGCGCCGGCAGGTCGATCAATCGCCGCGTGCGCGAAGCGAGGAATCGACGTCGATGTACTGCCACCATTGCGAGCGGATCGGATGCGGTACGTACGTGCCGACCCAAGGATGCCGCACGCTGTCCTCGAGCAGATGGTAGGTCATTCGCCAGGGTGCATAGGCAAGCGTGAGCAGCGTCATGCGGTCGAAGAGGCGCGTGCGCTCCGGTGAGTCGGGCAACGTTCGAGCGCGCTCGTAGAGCTCGTTGAACTCAGGCAAGTTGAAGCGAGCGTTGTTCTCCGGTCCCGAAGGGCCATACAGGAGCTGCATGAAATTTTCGGCGTCGGGGTAATCGGCGTTCCAGCCGTCGCTGCGCATAGGAATCTTGCCCTGCCGGGCCATCTTCCGCAGTTCCGGCACGCGATCCTTCTTGATCGATAGCCGGATGCCGATCGCGTCCATGTTCTTCTTCCACAACTCATCCGCTTGCCGCGAGGCGGAGTTCGGCGTCGACCATCGTTCGATCGTCAACGGCTTGCCGTCCGGCATCTCGCGGTAGCCGTCGCCGTCGCGATCCTTGTATCCAAAGCGATCGAGGAGCGCGCGCGCGAACGCGGGATCGTAGAGCTGAGCGTCCGTCTTGAGCTGCGCATCGTAGCCCGCGATGTCGGGGGGAACCGGGCCGTATGCAGGTACCGCGCGGCCTTTCAGCAACACGCGAATCGCTTCGGCGTTGTCGTAGGCCATGCCGATCGCGCGCCGCAGTGCAATCTTGTCGAGCGTGTAGCCGCCGACGAGCGGATCTTCCATGTTGAAATAGATCCACCACGTATTCGGGCGCAGCAGGACGTCGTGCACGATGCCCCGCTTCTCGAGATACGGCAGCAGCTTGCCGTTCGCATCGAGCGCCTGCTCGGTGAAATCGACGGGAAGGATGTCGAGGAAGTCGATCTCCCGATTCATGAACGCGAGCCAGCGTGCCTGTCCCTCCTCGATGACGTTGATTTCGACGCGGGCGGCGAGCGGCAGGCGCTTGCCGCGGAGCGCAGAAGCGATGGCCTGGGAAGCTGCGGGCACCGGCCCGGCAGGCTCGTAACGCTCGTCCCGATACGAAGGATTGGCAACGAGCACGATGCGTGCGCTGCGCCGATATTCACCGAGCATGTAGGGACCGGTTCCAACCGGGTGCGCGCCAATGTCCGCGCCGTACGCCTCGACGACTTCGCGCGCCTGCGCGGCGACGTTCGGCACGGCAAGGACATACGGAAACCGCAAGTCGGGCGCATTCAGCCGAATGCGCAGCGTGTAGCGGTCGACGACGTCCAGTCCGGCAATCTTGGCGTCGTAATCGAACCGTCCGGTCTCGACAGCCTTCGCGCGTGCCTCATCCGCGCCCTGGAGCTTGCCCTCCAGCATCCACAGCCACGGCGATTTGACGACGGGGTCGAGGATCCGCTTTATCCCGTAGGCGAAGTCTTCCGCGGTCAGCTCGCGGCGCGCGCCCTTGAACGCGGCATCGGGCGTGAAGTAAATGCCGCGCCGGATCCGGCACACGTACGTTCGTCCGCCGTCCTCGATCGCGGGCATCGCTTCGAGCGCGCGCGGTACGAGCGTGACCGGACGCGCGAGGTAGTCGTAGTCCAGCATCGTGTCGAAGATGTTCTCGATGATGCCGTCGGAGGCAGCGTCGGAAGCGAACGCCGGATCGAGCGTCGTTTCGGCGATCGAGTAGGCAACGCGCAGTGTCTTGGACATGTCGGCCGCGTTTGTCCCCGCAGCGAGCGACAGCAAGATGAACCCAGCGACGAGCGCGCGCCACGCGGCGTGCACGATCATTGGCCAACCGTTGATTTGCGCGACCGGGTCATCGTAGCATTCGCGGACGAGGGCAAAGAAGCTGCGCCCCCAATGGAACCATCGCGATGGACATGAAGCGCATGACCGGCGGCAGCCTGCGCGCCGCCGGTTACGACGAGCGCAACCGAAAGCTCGTCGTCGAGCTGACGGCCGGTACCTTCGAGTACACCGGCGTCACGCCCGAGGTGTGGCGGCGCTTCAGCGGCGCGTCGTCGCCGTGGAGCTATTTCCGCGACAACATCGAGGAGGAATATCCGTCGAAGCGCACGCGCTGATGCGCAAGCCGACGGCAATTCGCCGCACCGCCTTGCGCGAGTGCGGCGAACCCGTGCAGCGAGCTTACTGAATCTGCAGCTTGCGTCCCGCCACGGCGGGCTTCTTGACGAGCCGCAACTCCAGCACGCCGTTGTCGTACCGCGCCTCGCTCGTCGATTCGTCGAGCTCGACGGGCAGCGTGAAGCTCCGATACACGTTGCCGCTGTAGCGCTCGGTGCGCAGCACGCGCGTTCCTTCGCTGGCCTCGACGAGCGGTTTCACTTCAGCGGCGATCGTGACCTGGTTGCCTTCGATGGCGACGTGGATCTCATCCTTGCGCACACCGGGGATCTCGGCGAACACCACATACCCCTTGTCGCTCTCCGCGACGTCGAGGCGGATCCCCTGCGGGGCCGCACGATCGCCGCGGTCGCCGCGAAAGAACTGCCGGAACAACGTTTCAACCGCCGGATCGGCGAATGGATCATAGATTTGCAGACTGGCCATGGCTTGTTCCCCTTTGTCTTGGTCGAAATCGGGCGGGCTCGACGTTCACAAAACGCCCGCCACGGCACTACGCAATCTAAGGCCGCCTGCGCACGATTCAAGAGCCCTCGGCCGCCTCGTCCACCGAGCGGGTGCGGGGAACGCGCAACTGGCCGATAATCCCCGCACATGAACGTCCCCGCCCCGCTGACCGCGATCCAACGATCCGCACTCGATAACGCCTTGCGGAGCCGGCAACGGGAGCTTCGCGCCGACGTCGCGGCCAAGCTCCGCACGCAGGACGACCCGCGACTCGTCGGACTGCGCAACCAGATGGAGGACACCGACGACTGGGCCGCCGCGGACGCGATGGCAGCACAGGACATCGCACTCGTCTCCCGCGACTTGGCCGAGCTCGCGAACGTCGAGCAGGCGCTTGCGAGAATGGCCGACGCGACGTACGGCGAGTGCGTCGACTGCGCGAGCCCGATCCCCTATCCGCGGCTTGCCGCGTATCCGGCGGCGCGCCGCTGCGTCGCGTGCCAGGAACTGGAAGAGAAGCGGGAACGAAGCAGGAAATAGCGAGGCGAACGGGCGCGCACCTGGCCCATCGCCGCAGCGTCCCCGGGGATGTCGGCTGCAAAGACCGGCCTCTGGCCGCGACGTCACAGGCCGTCTGCTGCATCCAGGTGCAGAAGTACCTGACGCCTGACCGAGGCAGGCGCGCGTTTTGGCCGACCGCTCAGCCCCGCCTTCCCGCGATCGCCGTTTCCTGCGCCTTCCGCGCGGCGCTCCGCGTCCCGCGCGCCTTCTGCCTGGCCCTCGCTGAAGGCCCGGCATGGCGCGTCAGCCACGCGAAGAGCGCCCGTTACCAGAGCCGGGAATGCTGCGGCTTCACGATCCAGTGGTTCTCGTCGGGAAAATACACGAGCCGCGCGGCCACACCCTCGGCCTTCAGCGAGTTGAAATACTCAATCCTTGCGTGGCCGGGACGCGGTAGTCGAGCTCGCCGTGCACGACCAGCGTCGGGGTCTTCGCTTCCTTCACGTAATGGTGGGGAGACTGCTGCATCACCCGTGCCTCGTCGTCCCAGTGAAAAGCCCCGAGCTCCTTTGCGAAGAAGCGGTAACCGTCGGTCGCCATCATGCTGACCCAGTCATAGCAACCCCCGTGGCACACGTAGGCGCGATACCGGTCGGTATGACCGTTCATGTAGGCGACCATGAAACCGCCATAGCTGCCCCCCGTCGCGATGATCCGCTCGCCATCGACGTAACCGCGACGTAGCAGGTACTCGCTGGCGGCTTCGATGTCCGCCAAGTCCTTCTCGCCGTAGCGTTCGGTGATCGTTCCGAGGAATTGCTGGCCGAACCCGGAGGAGCCGTGATAGTTCACCGCGGCAACCACGTAGCCCTGGGCCCCAAACACCTGCGTGTTCCAGCGGAAGTGCCAGCCGTCGTGATGCGACGCGTGCGGGCCGCCATAAATCGAATGCATGAGCGGCCATTTGCGCCTGCCGTCGAATCCCCGGGGGAAAGTGACGTACATCTGCACCGGTTCGCCATTCCAGCCGGCGATCGTGATCTCCTCGACCGGGCCGAGCGCGTGGCGCGCGAGCAACCGAGCATTCAGCGACTCGATCGACCGCTCGCTCGTCCCGTCCCCGCGGGACTCGCGAAGAGCGCCGGCGGGTATGAAGCTGTATCGCGGGCGTAAACGAGCGCGCTTGCGTCGGCCGACCGCGCGAACCTCGACAGCACGCCACCGGCGACGACCTCTGCTGGAGCGCTGTCGTCGATCGGCACTCTCCAACAATCCGACGCGGCCGCGGTCCTCGGTCAGCGACAACAGTGCCGACGAATCCGGCGTCCAGGAAGGTGCGTCGTTGCACGGTCGAAATCCGTTGCAATGCGGCACGAATGGCGTGTCCTGCGATCGAGCAGGCGAACGTGGCCCCTGATCGTTGAACGCACGCGCCGTGTCGAAGGCGTGATACGCAATCAGGCGGCCCATCAGGCGAATAGAGCGGGTGCTCGTCGGACAGGCCGCTCGCATACGTCAGGTCCTTCGTCGTGCGGCGAGTTCCGAGATCGACGATGACGATGTTGAAGCGATTCATCATTCCGGGCTCGGGCGCCGGATCGATGGTCAGCGCGAGCTCGCCTCCATCGGGCGCAATGTCGTAGACCTCCGAGGACGGCTCCCTCGGCTGCAGCGCGAGGCCCGTCCCGGCGAGGAGATCGACGCAGCGGCCGCTCCCAACATCGCACGCGAATACGCGCGGCTCGCGGCCGTCCGTCAGCCAATGATCCCAGAAGCGATATTCGCCGCTCTCAGTAACGTAGCCTTGACCTCCGCCTCCTTCCTTCCTTCACCCGCTTCGCCTGCGCTGAAGCGCTGCGGAGGTCGGGCCACACCCAGGACACGAACGCGATGCGCTTGCCGCCGGGAAACCACTTGATCGCGCTCGCACCCGTCGCGAGGTCCGTCAAACGCGTCGCCTCTCCGCCATCGGGAGCGATCAGATAGATCTGCGGTTCAGCGTCATCCTTGCGCTTCGCCGTGAACGCGATGCGTGAACCGTCGGGCGACCAGCGCGGGTCGCTGTCCTTGTCGCCCGCTGTCAGCCGGCGCCGTTTCGCGAGGGTCGCAGTAGGCCCGAGTCCCGTGGGGAAGAGCCACAGTTCGGTCGCGCCGACGTTCTTCTCCATCGAATACGAAGTTACCGCGGCACGTGCGACGCTTCCGTCGGGCGCAAGCGTTGGCGGTCCGATGCGCTTGATTGCCCACAGCGCTCCGACGTCGAAAGGCGTTTTCCTGCGCAAAGACGACGCGCGTCGCATGGCCATCGAGCAATTCCGCGGAGTAGAATGAGGCCGCGATTCTAGCCGGATGCGCATGTGCGCTCGCGTCCGGCCATTCGCGTCCCGCGTTGTACACCCGCGAACGACACAGACGATCGACGACCAACGTGGCCCGCACGCCGCGCTTCGTACGTATCCCGCTCAAGGCAAGGCAAGGACGCCATGAACTACCGCCGGCTCGGCCGCTCCGGACTCCGCCTGAGCGAACTTTCGTTCGGATCTTGGATGATGTACGGCAATCAGCTCGACAAGCGGGTCGCGCGCGAGTGCATGGCGGCAGCACACGACGCCCGCGCCAATTTCTTCGACAACGCCGAGGTCTACGCGAAGGGCAGGTCGGAGATCATCATGGGCGAAGCGCTCGCGAAGCTTGGCTGGCGGCGTTCGTCCTACGTTGTATCGACGAAGTTCTTTTGGGGGCTCCACGACGGCCCGAACGAGAAAAACACGCTGAACCGCAAATACCTGATGCAGGCGATCGACGGTTCACTTGCACGCCTGAAGCTCGATTACGTCGACCTCGCGTTCTGCCATCGTCCCGACCCCGACACGCCGATTGAAGAGACCGTGTGGGCCTTTCACGACATGATCGAGGCGGGAAAGGTGCTCTACTGGGGGACCTCCGAGTGGAGCGCCGCGGAGATCATGGCCGCGTACCAGATCGCCGAACGGCACCATCTCCACAAGCCGGTGATGGAGCAGCCGCAATATAATCTGTTGCATCGCGAGCGCGTCGAGCAGGAATACGCGCGTCTTTATCGTGACATGTCTTGGCACCACGACATGGAGTCCGCTTGCGTCAGGATTGTTGACGGGGAAGTATGCAAGCGGCGTTCCGTCGGATTCGCGCGCCGCGATCAAAGGCTTCGAGTGGCTCGTCGAGCGCATGCTCGAACCGACTGGACTCGCGAAGGTCCAATCGCTCGTTCCGATCGCCAAAGATCTCGGTTGTACGCTCGCGCAGATGTCGCTCGCGTGGTGCCTCACGAGCCCGCACGCCACGACAGTCATCACCGGCGCGAGTCGCCCATCGCAGGTCGTCGAGAACATGCAGGCGCAAGCCGTCGTGCCGCTGTTGACGCCCGACGTGATGGCGCGAATCAAGGCCGCAGTCTCGCAGTGAAAGCGGTGCACCGATGAATCCGCTCGAATCCTGGACCGAAGAGCAGCGCTCGGCCTTCCTGTATCGCGCCTGTGCCGACGCCGAGAACGGCACGGTTCGCGCAGAGTTGTTCCGGCGCCTCGCCGGTGAAGCGGAAGCCCAGGCGGCGATCTGGCGCGCGCAGCTCACCTCGCGCGGCCACCCCGCTCCCGGTCCGTTCGTTCCCGACGCCCGCACCCGCCTCGTTGCAAGCCTCGTGCAGTGGCTCGGGCCGCGGCGCCTCAAGAACGTGCTGGCCGCGATGAAGGTGCGCGGCATGGCCGTGTACGGCGCGACGCTGCCGTCGGAACCTGGACATGCCGCTCCGCCCGCGGGCGCATTGTTCGAGCGGCGGCATCGCGGGCTCGGGGGCGGAGGAAACCTGCGCGCGGCCGTGTTCGGCGTGAATGACGGACTCGTGTCGAACGCCAGCCTGATTCTCGGCGTCGCCGGAGCGACGTCCGATCTTAAAGTCGTTGTGCTGAGCGGTGTCGCCGGCATGGCCGCCGGCGCATTCGCAATGGCTGCCGGCGAGTACGTGTCCGTCCAGTCGCAGCGCGAGCTGTACGAGTACCAGATCGCCCTCGAGCGCGACGAGCTCAAGCAGTACCCCGAAGCCGAAGCGCAGGAGCTCGCGCTCATCTACGCCGCGAAGGGACTTCCTCCGAAGCAGGCCGACCGCCTGGCCAAGCGACTGGTCGCCGATCCCGAAAACGCGCTCGACACGCTGGCCCGCGAAGAGCTCGGCCTCAACCCGGCCGAACTCGGTTCGCCCCTCGGTGCGGCCGCGAGTTCGCTCTCGGCGTTTGCGGCGGGAGCGCTCGTTCCCCTTGCGCCGTACTTGCTCGGCGGCGGCACGAACGTACTCGGCTGGTCGATCGGTCTCACTGCCGCCGGGCTCTTCAGCGTCGGCGCAACGTTGTCGCTCTTCACCGGGCGTCACGCGATGTACTCCGGCGTGCGCATGCTCGCACTCGGCGCGCTGGCCGGCGGCGTGACGTTCATGCTTGGCCGGCTGCTCGGCGTCGTCACGGGCTGAAGCGCCTCGTTCCGTTCATCATCGAAGTACGTGAGCGACGGTGAAAGCCGTGGCTGACGCGATCGTGCGCGTCAAGCCGGGCCGGGAGCGCTCGCTCCTTCAACGCCACCCGTGGATCTTTTCCGGTGCGATTGCTTCCGTGACAGGCGATCCGGACGCTGCCGCCACCGTCGACGTCCTCGCAGCGGACGGACGCTTCCTCGCGCGCGCCGCATACTCACCCTCCTCGAGCATCCGCGCGCGCGCATGGACGTTCGACGAGGCGGTGCACGTCGACGACGCATTCTTTGCACGCGTGATCGCACGCGCCTGCGCCGCGCGCGAAGGGCTGCAGGACGCCGCGCATACGGCGTGCCGGCTCGTGCACGCAGAGTGCGATGGATTGCCCGGCGTGATCGCGGACCGCTACGGCGAGACGATCGTCGTCCAGTTGCTTTCCGCCGGCGCCGAACACTGGCGACATGCGATCACGTCGGCGCTGCATCGCGTGCCGGGCGCCCGATGCGTATACGAGCGCTCGGATGCCGAAGTGCGCTCGCTGGAAGGCCTCCCTCCCCGTGCCGGTATGGTGACCGGCACCTTGCCGCCGGTGGTGGAAATGCTCGAGGGCGGCCTCCGTTATCGTGTCGACGTCGTCGAAGGACAGAAGACCGGTTTCTACCTCGACCAACGCGACAATCGGGCGCGCGTTCGCTCGCACAGTCGCGGCGCGGCCGTGTTGAACGCTTTCTGTTACACGGGCGGGTTCACACTGGCGGCATTGGCCGGTGGCGCCGCGTCCGTGTTGTCGATCGACAGTTCCGCGGCGGCGCTTGCGCTCGCCCGCACGAATGTGGCACAGAATCCGACCCTCGAGGGTGGACGCTGTAGCTGGCGAGAGGCGGACGTCTTCAGCGAACTTCGCGCATTGCGCAACCGGGGGGAAACCTTCGACGTGATCGTGCTTGATCCGCCGAAGTTTGCACCGACCGCCGCGCACGCGGCCCGTGCGGCGCGCGCCTACAAGGACATCAATCTGCTGGCGCTGAAGCTGCTCGCGCCCGGCGGCCTGCTCGCGACGTTCTCATGCTCGGGCGGAATCGACATCTCGCTTTTCCAGAAAATCGTCGCGGGCGCCGCGATCGATGCAGTGGCGGACGCCGCCATCGTCGCGCGGCTGACCGCGAGCGCCGATCATCCCGTTGCGCTCAATTTTCCGGAAGGCGAGTACCTGAAGGGGCTGCTCGTGCGAAAGCGCGGCTAGGCGCGGCGCGCATACCGCGCCTTTGCGATGCGCCAAAAACAAGGCCGCATCGAGTGCGGCCTTGTAATTGCGATCGCGTGGACAGGAGATCACGCGATCGTATTCTGGCTCCGGCGTTATGCGCTCTTCATGCAATCCGACATGAACTTCTTGCGCTCGTCGCCCTTCATGCCCTTCGACTTCGTGTTGCACGCGCCCATCTTGTTGTCGTAGACCTTCTTCTCGGCGCTCAGGCAGTCCTTCATGAAGGCCTTGCGATCGTCGCCCTTCTTGTCGGCGGCCTTCGTGTTGCACGTCTTCATCCGTTCCTGTTGCGCGTTCTCCGCCAGCGCGGGCATCGCGACGGCCGCGAATGCGCCGATCATCGCCACTGCAAGGAGTCGTTTCATTGAATGCCTCGTTGAATTCCGACTGCCGGTTGACCTGCAGAACCGCTGGCCGCGCCGTGGAGCGCCGCCGTAGACGTTGATTCGAGTCTACGGCAACCGTAACGCACAGGGCAACGAATTCGCCAACACCGACGGGCGGCGTGTTGCGCCGGGTACACTCTTGCGGGGCGGCACCCGCCCCTCCTCGCCGCCCCCCTGTGGCAAGCCGGGTATGTCCCGATCGCCAAGATCTTGAAAATGCTCGGAAAGACTCGCCAATGATCCTCGTTCTCGAACCGAATACCCGCCCGGAAAGCCCGGATTACCGGATGCTGACCGGGCAACTGGAGCGACTGCCGAACGTCACCTTTCGGGTCCACCGGGAAGTCGGCGCCGAGGTCACGTTGACCGAGATCTACCTGATTGGCAACACCGGTGCGCTCACGGTCGAGCAGATGCAGGTGCTTCCCTGCGTGGCGAAAGTCGTGCGCGTGTCGGAGCCCTATCGTGTGCTGGGCCGGCACAAGCAGGGCGACGATCGCGCGTCCTCGTTCGAATACAACGGCGTTCGCTTCGGGCAGGACAGCCTCAACGTTTTCGCCGGGCTCTGCGCCGTGGACTCGCGCGAGTCCGTCGAGGGCATGATGAAGGCGCTGCGCGATCACGGGCAGGTCTGCACGCGGATGGGCGCGTACAAGCCGCGAACGTCTCCCTACGCGTTCCAGGGATTCGGCGCCGAGTGCCTTCCCTATGTGTTCGAGCTCGCGGGCAAGTACGGCATCCGTGTGATCTCGATGGAAGTGACGCACGAGTCGCACGTCGACGAAATTCGTGCGGCGCTCGCTGCAACCGGCAACGCGACGGGCGTGATGCTGCAGATCGGCACCCGCAACACGCAGAATTTCGAGCTTTTGAAGCTAGTGGGCCGACAGCAGGAATTTCCGGTGCTGATCAAGCGCGGCTTCGGCATCACGCTCGACGAATCGCTGAACGCCGCGGAGTACCTCGCCACCGAAGGCAATCGCAAGATCGTCTTCTGCCTGCGCGGCATGAAGACGAATATGGGCGATCCCCATCGCAACTTCGTCGACTTCTCGCACGTGCCCGTCGTCAAGCGCCTGACCCGCATGCCGGTCGCCATCGACCCCTCGCACTCGGTCGGCACGCGGGCGTCCGCGCCCGACGGACTGCTCGACATCTTCCACGTCGTCGCGCAAGGCGTCATCGCCGGTGCCAACATGGTGCTGGTCGATTTCCACCCCCATCCCGCACGCGCGCTCGTCGATGGACCCCAGGCGCTGTTGCTGTCCGAGCTGCGCCCGTTTCTCGACGACGTCGCATGCTCACGCGAAGCGTACGAGCGCCGCATCAAGCTCGCGCGCGAGCAGCCCGCGCGTGCCTGATCGACGGGCGCATCATGAAACGGCCTGTGCGGGATCGTCCGCCGCGTGCGCACGACGCGCGCAACCGTCAGACCGATCGATCGACCGAATATGCGCTTTCCTACCGGGCGCCGCGCTGGCTCGCGGGTGGACATGCGCAAACGATCTGGCCGTATCGGCTGCGTCGCCCGGCTGTACCGCTGCGCCGTCAGCGCATCGATACTCCCGACAGCGACTTCTGGGTTTTCGACTGGCTCGACATGCCGGCGGCGCCTGATGCGCCGCTCGTCGTGCTCTTCCATGGGCTCGAAGGCGGATCCGATTCGCATTACGCGCGGGCGCTGATGCTGGCGCTTTCGCGCGCGGGCTGGCGCGGTGTCGTGGCGCACTTCCGCGGCTGCGGCGGCGAGCCGAACCGCCTGCCGCGCGCATATCACTCGGGCGATCATGAGGAAGTGGGCGCAATGCTCGCCGCGATTCGCGGCCTCGTGCCACCGGCGCTACCGCTGTACGCGGTCGGCGTATCCCTCGGCGGTAGCGCACTCCTGAACTGGCTGGGACGCGCGGGTCCCGACGCGTCGCGCGTATTGAGTGCGGCCGCCGCGGTTTCGGCGCCGCTCGATCTCATGGCCGCCGGAGTCGCGATAGGTCGCGGCCTGAACCGCATCTACACCGCGCATTTCCTCGCGTCGCTGAAACCGAAGTCGCTCGCGATCGCGAAGCGCTTTCCAGGCATTCTCGATGCTTCCAAGATTCGCCGCGCGCGGACGATGTGGCAATTCGACGATGTCGTCACAGCGCCGCTCCACGGCTTCTCGGGAGCGGGCGATTACTGGACGCGTGCGTCGTCGAAGTCGTGGCTTGCGCAAATCGCGGTCCCTACGCTCGTCATCAATGCGCGGAATGACCCGTTCATCCCCGCCCATTCGTTGCCGCGCCCCGCCGAAGTCAGCCCGTTCATCACGCTCGAACAGCCGCGGCACGGTGGACACGCGGGCTTCGCGGCCGGCCGTTTCCCTGGCCACGTCAATTGGCTCCCCGCGCGATTGCTACACTACTTCCAGTCGGTGGGAAATCCGCACCACCCATCGACCCCTTCCTGATTCCAATTCACTCCGGGCGACGCCATGCTTCCCCCTGAAATCTTCAAGGCTTATGACATCCGGGGCGTCGTCGGCCGCACGCTGACGGCGCCGATCGTGAGGACGATCGGCCAGGCGCTCGGCAGCCTTGCCCGGGAGCGCGGACGAGACACGATCGCCGTCGGACGCGATGGGCGGCTCTCCGGCCCCGAGTTGATTGCGGCGCTCAGCGACGGCATTCGCTCGTCGGGCGTCGACGTCGTCGACGTCGGAATGGTGGTCACGCCGATGACCTACTTCGCCGCACAGCACCTTGGAACTGCGTGCAGCGTCATGGTGACGGGCAGTCACAATCCCCCCGACTACAACGGGCTCAAGATGGTCATCGACGGAACAACGCTGTCCGGCGACGACATCCAGGCGCTTCGTCGTCGCATCGAAAGCGGCGACCTTGCAACCGGAAGCGGCAACTCGCGATCCGAAGACGTCGCACCGGCGTACTTCGATCGCATCGTCGGCGACATCACGCTGGCGCGATCGATGCGCATCGCCGTCGACTGCGGCAACGGAGTCGCGGGCGCCTACGCTCCGGCGCTGTACCGCCGGCTCGGCTGCGAAGTCGTGGAGCTGTTCTGCGACGTGGACGGGCGCTTCCCCAACCACCATCCCGATCCTTCGCAGCCTTCGAACCTCGAAGATCTCAAGCGGCGCTTGGCGGACGGCGATTGCGAGCTCGGACTCGCGTTCGACGGCGACGGCGACCGTCTGGGTGTCGTCACGCCCGGCGGCAACGTCATTTACGCGGACCGCCAGTTGATGCTGTTCGCGGCCGATGTGCTGACCCGCGCACCCGGCGCGACAATCATCTACGACGTCAAGTCCACGCGCAATCTGAAACCCTGGATCATGCAGCACGGCGGTGTGCCGTTGCTGTGGAAGACCGGGCATTCGCTGATCAAGGCAAAAATGAAGGAAGTCGGCGCCGCGCTCGCAGGCGAGATGAGCGGACACACATTCTTCGGCGAACGCTGGTATGGCTTCGACGACGGGCTCTACGCGGGGGCGCGCCTGCTCGAAATTCTCACACGGAGCAAGGATGCGGCGGGCGTGCTCGATGCGCTGCCCGATGCGCTGTCGACGCCCGAGCTCAATATCGCGTGCGCCGAAGGCGAGCAGCACGCCCTCATCGCGAAGCTCCAGGCGAGCGCCGACTTTCCGAACGCGACCGACGTGATCCGGATCGATGGCGTGCGCGTCGAATATCCGGACGGCTTCGGTCTCGCGCGCGCCTCGAACACGACGCCCGTCATCGTGCTGCGCTTCGAGGCGGACAATCCCCAAGCGCTCGCACGCATTCAGCAGGACTTCCGGCGCGTGCTGACGGACGCGAAACCAGGCGTGGCCCTGCCTTTCTGACCCCGGGATGCCATCGATGGCCGACCACGGACTCGGCACCGGCGTGCGCGACGTCGCAGCCGCGGCGCTGCCCGCGGTGACGCTCGCCGACGTCGAGGCCGCGCGCGCGCGCATCAAGGGCGCGATCTACGAGTCGCCGTGCGTGGAGTCCATTCCGCTTTCGCAGCTGACCGGGGCGCACATCTATTGCAAGCTCGATTACCTGCAGCGGACGGGCAGCTTCAAGGAGCGCGGCGCCCGCAACGCGCTGCTGCAATTGAGCGCCGAGCAACGCATGCGCGGCGTCATCGCGGCCTCGGCCGGGAATCACGCGCAGGGCGTCGCCTATCACGGTGGCCTCCTCGGTATCCCGGTCACCGTCGTCATGCCGAAGTTCGCATCGTTGATGAAAGTGACGAACTGTCGCCAGCTTGGCGCGACGATCGTGCTTCATGGTGCCGATCTCACCGAGGCGCGCGCGGAAGCCGAGGCGCTCGCCGCGCGGGAAGGCCTCACGTTCATTCACCCATACGACAATGCGAACGTGATCGCGGGTCAGGGAACGATGGCGCTCGAAATCCTGGAGCAGACGCCGCACGTCGAGGCCGTCGTGGCGCCGGTTGGTGGCGGCGGTCTCCTCGCAGGCATCGGAACGGTGATGAAGGCGCGCAACCCCGATGTGAGCGTGGTGGGCGTCGAGCCTGAGCACGCCGCGTGCCTCACCGCAGCGCTCGCCGCAGGACATCCGGTTCCGGTGCGGCTCTCGCACACGCTCGCCGATGGTCTCGCCGTAGCCCAAGCCGGGGCGCGTCCGTTCGAAATCCTGAGGCGCGTCGTCGATCAGGTCGTCACGGTCGATGAAGCGACGATCGCGCTCGCCGTGCTGCGACTGATCGAGCTCGAGAAGAGCGTCGTCGAAGGCGCCGGCGCCGCACCGCTCGCCGCTTTTCTGTCCGGCAAGCTCGACGCACTCAAGAACAAGGAAGTCGTCCTCGTGCTGTGCGGAGGCAACATCGACCTCACAATCCTCGACCGCGTGATCGAGATCGGCCTCGTCGCCGATGGTCGCCTGACGCGCTTCACCGTATCGATCAGCGATCGGCCCGGGGGACTTGCGCGGCTTGCGCAAGTGATTGCGGCGACCGGCGCGTCCGTGAAGGAGATCGTCCACGACCGCGCGTTCTCGGGTCCCGATCTGTCCGAGGTTCGGGTCGTCTGCGTCGTCGAAACGACGGGGCATGACCACGTGCTGCAACTGCATCGCGCGCTGGCCGAGGCGAGCGTGAGGATCGTCACGTAAGGAACGTCATTGGTTGCGCCCCCCCGTCTCGCTGCCGGACGTGCATGACTGTGAACAAGGTGCGCCGCCTGCTCGTTGCGGCACTCATGGCGGGTCCGCCGCTCGCTGTTGCAGCCGATCCGGTCATCAAGCTTGTCACATCTCGTACCAACGGGCCGCACCACCCGCTAGCCTTGGCGCTCGTGAAGCTGATGTCAAAGGCAGGGCCTGCGCTAAAGGCGTCGGCGCAAGCGACGAAGGATCCGGTTGAGAGCCTTGCGCTGCTCGAGACGGGCCGTGCCGACATTGCCTTCGCGCTCGGCGATTCGCTGTCGGCAGCATGGCAGGGCAACGAAAGCGCCGGGTTCAATTCACCGCTGCGCCATTTGCGCGGAATCGCATCGCTCTATCCGAACTACATACAGATCGTCGCACGTACCGATTCCGGCGTCCGTTCGCTGCGCGATCTCAAGGGCAAGCGCGTGTCGGTCGGCGCTCCGAGGTCGGTCGCCGAACAGGATGCACGCACTATTTTGTCCGCCGCCGGGATCGCGTATCGGGATTTCGGGAAGCTCGAATATCTGCCGTTCGGTGAATCCGTCGAGCTGATCAAGGATCGCAGGCTCGACGCGACGCTGCAATCGACGACGATGGGGGGTCTCGCATTGCGCGACCTCGCAACGTCAGTGGACATGGTCCTCGTGCCCGTGCCTCTCGAAGTGCTGCGCAGGATCAACGATCCGGCGTTTTTGAAGGCGACGATTCCCGCGAACACGTACCGCGGCCAGGCGCACGACGTCCCGACGGCGGCGGTCATGACGGTTCTCGTAACGCGCGAAGCCGTGAGCGAAGAAACGGTTTATGCGACGATCAGGGCTTTGTCGAACGGCCTGGACGAGCTGAGGGCGGCACACCCGGCAGCCGCGGGAATCGACCCCAAGAATCTGACACTCGGCATGGTCGTTCCGCTTCACCCGGGTGCCGAACGCTATTACCGCGATATCGGTCTGTTGAAGTAGCGTTGCATCGCCTGCGCATTCGGCAACGATGGTCGTGTCGAATTGCGCTTCAGCCGCACCGAACGAGCGCTACGCCGGTGCGACGCGCGAAAGCTTCTGCCAGGCGAGCGTCGCCGCGACGCCGATGAATCCGACGATATCGCTCAGGGGCGCAGGATAGACAAGTGCGAGCCCGGCGATGATCAGGATCACGCGCTCAAGCACACTGCAACGGCGAAGCAGCCAGCCCTGCGTTCCTGTAGCGAGCGCGGCGATGCCAACGAAAGCAGTGACGGCAATCCAGGCAACCTGGAGCCATGATCCGTGCGGCGGCGCCTTCAGCAGCAGCGCCACGCCTGCAGGTTCGAGGACGAACACGAACGGAACGACGAACGCGGGCAGCGTGTATTTCCACGCTTGCAGTGTCGTTCTGTATGGATTTCCTCCGGTTATCGCTGCCGCCGCGAATGGCGAGAGCGCGGTAGGTGGTGACACTTCCGAAAGCACCGCGTAGTAGAAGATGAACATGTGGGCCGCGAAATCCGGTACGCCGAGCTTGGTCAATGCGGGTGCGGCAATGACGGCACAAATGATGTAGCTCGCGGTAACGGGGACGGCCAACCCCACGATCCAGACGATGAGCGACGTGTACAACGCTGTCAGGAAGAGATTGCCGCCGGCATAATCGATGACGATCGCGCTGAACTTGAGTCCGAGCCCGGTCTTGGCAACGACGCCGACGATGATTCCGGCCGCGGCACACGTTGCGGCGACGTTCAGGACCTGCAGCGAACCGTCCTTGAGAGCCGCAACAACCTTGCGCGGCAGCATCGCGTTCTCGCGGTCGAGGAAACTCACCGCAAACGTAACGACTGTCGCCCAGAACACCGAGAGCAGTGGAGAAAACCCCATCACGAGGAAGACGACAATCGCGACCAACGACACGAAGTGGAACCAGTAGCGTCGCGTGAGCGATCCCACCGTCTCGCGCGAATGCAGCTTCACGTCCCGCAGGCCGGACTTGCGCACGTCGAGCTCGACCATGAGGAAGAGCGAGAGGTAGTAGAGCGCCGTCGGGATCGTCGCCATCAGGATCACGTCCAGATAGCTGATTTTCAGGAACTCTGCGATCAGGAATGCAGCAGCGCCGAGGACCGGTGGTGAAATGATTGCGCCGAGGCCGCCTGCAGCGAGCAGCCCGCCGGCCGCATCCTGCGTATAGCCCGAGCGCGCGAGCATCGGCCAAGCGACCGAACCAATCGTCACTGTCGTGGCTACGCCGGACCCGGAAGGACCGCCGAGAAGGAACGAAGACAGGACGACCGTGCGGCCCGCGCCCGCGTGCTTGCCGCCCATCGCCGCGAAACTGAAGTCGAGAAAGAACTTGCCCGCGCCGGAATGCTGTAGAAACGCGCCGTAAATCGTGAACAGTATGATGAGCGATGACGACACGTCAACCGCGGTGCCGAAGATGCCTTCGAGTGTTTGATACATGAAACCGGTGAGGCTGGAGACGTCGTATCCACGATGCGCCCACTGACCCGGCAGCCAAGGACCGGCGAAACCGTAAGCGAGGAAACTAGCAACGACGAAAGTGATGATCCAGCCAGACGTGCGCCGACAAGCTTCCAACACCAGCAGAACGAACGCTGCGCCGAACACAAGGTCCAGATCATCGGGCGTCGTGTTGCGATCCCAGAACTCGTCTCCGCCGGAGAGCAGATAGACGATCGTAGCGACGCCGGCCGCCGCGCACGCGATGTCCCACCACATCAGCCGATTGCGGTAGCGGGGCGCGATCGGAAACAGCACGAACACCAGCAACAGCACAAAACCGACGTGGACCGGCCGCAACACATGCGCGGGACCGATCTCGACCGCGGCATACAAATGGAAGACGCTCATCACGACGAGCAGCAGGGTCGTGATTTGGCCGAGCCAGCCGCGAAACCGGCTGACGGCACCTTCTTCCTCCTCGATGAACCCCTCGGCCTTCTTGAGGCGCTCTTCGCTGACGACGTCCTCGGCCACCGGAAGAGGCACTTCCGGCGCGACGCCTGCGTTCATTTGAGCCGCCAGCTTTGCTTCATCGCGTGCGCCGTCGGTCTCGCGCGCGGCTGCTCCGAGGGCGCGCGCCGCAGCGCGAAGCGGTGACCGGCGAAAAGGGTCGGCACAAGCCGGGGAAATCTATGCAGTCACTGGACCTTGACGCCCCGCTCCTCGAAGTACTTCTTCGCGCCCGGGTGAAAGGGAACCGGCGTGGTGATCCCCTGACTCTTGATGTCGATGTTCTCGGCTTCCTTGTGCACGGCGACGAGCTCCGACTTTTTCTCGAACAGCGTCTTGACGATGTCGTAGGCCATCTTCTCGCTCATCTTGTCCGATGCAACGAGGATGTTCCACACGTCGATGTTCGTGACTGGCTTGTCCTGCCCGGAGTAGCTGCCGGGGGCAATCGTCGCCTTGACATACAGCGGACCATATTTCTTGTTCATCGCCTCTGCGTAATCGCCGTGGTCCACCAGTTTCATCTTGATTCCCGGCGTGGCCGCCAGGTCGGTCAGCGCCGCCGTCGGAACGCCGCCAACCCAGAAGAATGCATCGATCTTGCGGTCCTTGATCGCGTTGACTGACTCCGCTGCACCAAGTCGCTCCTGTCGGATGTCCTTCTTCGGATCAACGCCCATCGCCTCGAGCACCCGCAACGTCATCACCTCGACGCCGCTCCCGGGCGAACCGGTCGACACACGCTTGCCCTTGAGGTCGGCCATCGTGTTGATGCCAGTTCCCTCGATCGTCACGACCTGCATACGGTTCGGGTAGAGGACCATCAACGTCCTCGCAGCCACCTTGGCGCCCTTGAACTTGTCCAAGCCCTGCGCGGCGTCGTGCGCCGCATCGACCATCGCGAATCCCACTTCGGACTTGCCAGAACCGATCAGCTTCAAGTTGTCGACCGATCCACCCGTAACCTCTGCGGTGGCTTGCAGCCCGGGGACGTATTTGGACAGCACGTTGGCCATCCCTCCGCCGAGCGGGTAGTAGACGCCGCCGGTGCCGCCCGTCGTGATCGAGATCTTGGTGGTTTGTTGCGCAATAAGCGGCAGCGCAAGAACGGATAGCAACAGCGCGGCCGCCGCTGCGGCACGGCGAAATGAACTCCGCATGTTTCCTCCTGAATGATGTCCTCTTCAACAAAGTCTACCGGATCGAGGGGGTTCATAAAACAACGATCTTGCGGTCACGTCCGCTGTCCAAGCCGCGGGACGCTACCGGTGCCTTAACGTGGCTCCAGGCCACCGGAACCGGCAACGCTGCCCTGTTCCGATAACGAATGACTGATACCAATAGGATCAAGCATGAATGAATGGTTCCGCAAACTCGCCCGGGTTACGGCCGACGCTTTCGGCTCACCCTGGGCCTTCCTCGCCGCAACCGTGCTGACGATCGTCTGGGCGGTTGCGGGTCCGATCTTCGACTACTCCGACGCCTGGCAACTCGTGGCCAACACGGTCACGAGCATCGTGACCTTCCTGATGGTCTTCATCATCCAGAGCAGCCAGAACCGCGATACAACCGCGACGCAACTCAAGCTCGACGAACTGCTGCGCGCCATGTCGAGCGCACGTTCGAGCCTCATCCATCTCGAGTCGCTGTCCGACGACGAGATGGCGGAGCTCGAGCGGCAGTTCGAGACGCTGCGACGACGTGCGCCGCGCCAGGGGCTTCACTGAGAAGCGCAGCTTTAGGCAATCGCTGCAAGCGTCACCCGGCGGCCAGCAGATCGGGTGATAGCGGTGCACGCCGTTCGATTTCGCTGACGTGCAACGTGAAGTCGCCGCAGCGACGATCCATGAAGTAATTGCGAAGCGTCCGCGCGATCGTGCGAAACGCCAGCGATTCCCACGGAATCTCGCTTTCGTCGAAGAGCCGCACGTCGAGACTCTCCGCGCCGGGACCGAATGCGAGGTCGACGAGCCTCGAGCGAAACATCATGTACACCTGGTTGATCTGCGGCAGGCTGATCACCGTGTAGAGCTCGCCGAGGTCGACGCGGGCGTGCGCCTCCTCGAGCGTCTCGCGCAGCGCACCGTTCGCCAGCGTTTCACCGTTCTCGAGAAAGCCCGCCGGCAGCGTCCATAGCCCGTAGCGCGGCTCTATCGCGCGCTTGCATAGAAGCACGCGGTCCTCCCACTCGGGCAGGCAACCGACGACGATCTTCGGATTCTGGTAGTGGATCGTGCCGCAGTTGTTGCATACGACACGCGGCAGCGTGTCACCCTCCGGGACCCTGAGCTCAAGGTCAGCGGAGCCGCAGACGCTGCAGAACTTCACGACGCGCCGACTGCGGCCAGATCAGACATTGAGGAAATGCTGCCGGTAATAGCGCAGCTCTTCGATCGATTCGAGAATGTCGGCGAGCGCCTCGTGCTTGCCTTCCTTCGGTATGCCCTTCACGAGATCGGGGCGCCAGCGACGCACGAGCTCCTTCAGCGTCGAAACGTCGAGGTTGCGGTAATGAAACCAGTCCTCGAGGTTGGGCATGAAGCGGGCAAGAAAGCGCCGATCCTGGCAGATGGTGTTGCCGCACATCGGCGACACTTTCGACGGCACGTGCTCGGCGAGGAACCCGAGCGCGGACGCTTCGACGTCGGCTTCGGTCATCGACGATGCCTTGACCTTGTCGATCAATCCCGATCGGCCATGCGTCGCCTGGTTCCATGCGTCCATTGCGGCAAGGACCGCGTCCTCCTGATGCACGACGAAGACCGGCGCCTGCGCCACCATGTCGAGTGCGTGATCGGTGACGACGATGGCGACCTCGAGAATCCGGTCGCTGTCGGGTCGAAGACCGGTCATCTCGAGGTCGATCCAGATCAGCCGGTTGGGATCCTGAGGCATGGCGGGGAGCGTAAAATGAGAGGGTCAATTTAGCATAGCGTTGCAGTGCATCTCGCGCTGCGGCCCCTTCATGGCTTCCGCTTTCACCCTCGTCTTCGTCGTCGCGCTGCTGCTGTCGTTTGGCGTTCGCATGTGGCTCGCCGCACGCCAGATCCGGCATGTGCGTGCGCACCGTGACGCGACGCCGGCAGCGTTCGCAAACCGGATCGACGACGCGGCGCACCGCAAGGCGGCCGACTATACGATCGCCAAGCAGCGGCTCGGCATGCTCGAAATTGCCGTCGACACCGTCGTGCTCGTCGCGCTCACGCTTGGCGGCGGCGTTGCCTTCCTCGTCGATGGCACCGAATCACTGTCCGTCGGCCCGCTCTTTCGCGACCTGCTCCTCCTCATTGCCGTGGCATTCATCGGCGGCGTCATTGCCTTGCCTTTCTCGTGGTGGCGAACGTTCGTCATCGAGGAACGCTTCGGCTTCAACCGGATGACGATGCGGTTGTGGATCGCTGACCTCTTCAAAGGCATGGCCGTGGGCGCCGTCCTCGGCGTGCCGCTCGCGCTGCTCGTGCTGTGGTTGATGCGAAGCGCAGGGGCGTGGTGGTGGCTTTATGCATGGATTGCCTGGATGGCTTTCCAGTTGCTCGTGCTCGTGTTGTATCCGACCGTGATCGCACCGCTCTTCAACAAGTTCTCGCCGCTGCCGGCTGGCGACGCGCGCGAGCGAATCGAGCGCCTGCTCGCCCGCTGCGGATTCCGCGCGTCGGGCTTGTTCGTCATGGACGGGTCGAAGCGGTCCGGACACGGCAACGCGTACTTCACGGGTTTCGGGCAGGCAAAACGGGTCGTGTTCTTCGATACGCTGCTGACGCGGCTCGCGCCGGAGGAGATCGAGGCGGTGCTCGCGCACGAACTCGGGCATTTCCGGTTGCGCCACGTCGTCAAGCGCGTCGTGTTGTCGGCGATCCTTTCACTCGCGCTGCTCGCGCTGCTCGCGTGGCTTGCCAATGCGCTGTGGTTCTACGCCGGGCTCGGCTTCGCCGACCACGACGTCGCCGTTGCCATGACGCGTCCCGGCGTCGCGCTGTCGTTGTTCATGCTCGCTCTGCCCGTATTCACGTTCGCGCTCGCACCGCTGTCCGCGGCCTACTCGCGACGCCACGAGTTCCAGGCGGATGCTTTCGCGGCAAGGCATGCGTCGGCCACCGCGCTCGTCGCCGCGTTGATCAAGCTCTACGAGGACAACGCATCGACGCTGACGCCCGATCCGCTGCACTCGGCGTTCTACGACTCGCACCCGCCCGCAGCGCTGCGCGTCGAGCGCCTGCAGTCGCTCGCCAACGCTGCACCGGCGTGAGCGCGCTGATGCAGCTCACCCTCGCGCTGCTTGCATTTGCGCTACTCGTCGCGATGAACGGCACATCCGCACAGCAGCCCGCTCCGTTCGGGCACGGGGATCCTGCCGAGGGTCACAGGCTCGCCGACAAGGATTGCCAGTCGTGTCACGTACGAATGTTCGGCGACCCAGATCGCATCTATGTTCGCGAAGAGCGCCGCGTGCGCAATGCCGCGCAATTGCGCGCGCAGGTCGCGTTCTGCAACACCCAGCTCGCCACCGGGTACTTCCCGGAAGAAGAGGACCACATCGCCGCATGGCTCAACGAGCGCTATTACCGATTCGCGCCCTGACGCCGATTCCCGCCGGGGCACTCGATCGCGGTGCGCTCGCGGCGACGGGCTGGGTCGTCACCTGGTCGACGCACCACGCGGGTAGCGCGTGATAAGAGCGACAATGATCTGCGCCATCAAAACCGACCAGCCGCCAAGCCGGTGAGTGCCCATAGCGGCACGACCTCGAATGAGAGCGCGGCGGTGCTCGCGAGCGGCCTCGTCGTTGCGACGCACCGGCGTCACTACGCAGTGGAGCTCGACGACGGGACAACGCTCGACTGCCTGCTGAAGGGCCGGTCGATGACGTTGACGTGCGGTGATCGCGTGGACGTCGAGCAGTCTGCGACGGCCGGAGCCATCGTGTCGGTCGCGCCGCGTACGAGCCTTCTCTATCGCTCGGATGCCTTCAAGGAAAAGCTCATCGCGGCGAACGTGACGCAGGTTCTCGGCGTCATCGCGCCCGACGTGCCGGTCGACGAGCACCTGCTGAATCGCTGGATCGTCGCCGCGGAGGCCGAGCGTTGCCGTTTCCTGCTGGTGCTGAACAAGTCCGAGTTGCCCGGCGCGACGGCCTTCGCGGCGCGCTTCGATGCATATCGGAAGCTCGGATACACGCTCGTCGGCGTTTCGGCCAGGCACGATGTCGCTCCGCTGCGCCCCTTCATCGAGGGCCAGCGGAGCGTTATGATCGGTCAGTCCGGCATGGGGAAGTCGACGCTGATCAATGCGCTGATCCCCGATGCGATGGCCAGGGTGGGCGGAATTTCGGAAGCGCTTCGCAGCGGCCGCCACACGACGACATCGACGCATCTCTACCGCTTGCATGGCGGCAACGATTGGATCGTCGATTCGCCGGGCATGAAAGTGTTCGGGCTTGCGCATTGCACGCCCGAAACGCTTACCAACGCATTCGTTGAGTTGCGCGAGCTGATTCCTCGATGCCGTTTCAGGGACTGCCGGCACGAACAGGAACCGGGGTGTGCGGTGCAGGGTGCGGTGCGGGACCGACGCGTGAGTGCGCAACGTGTCGCGCTGTTGCAGGAACTGATCGGGGAGACCGCCAGAGCGCGCGATCCCGCACGCTGAGGGGCCGGCCGCCGGTTCTCTACGGGGACCAGTTCGCGAGCGACAACAGAAAGACGAGCAGCAACCACAGGATCAGCGCACGCCAGACGAGGCCGACGGCGGACGGCAGCACCTCCGGCTCGACCGCCTCGCCCATTCCGACCTCGGGCCGCAGTTCAGGCGTCGCGACGATTGCCGGCAGCGCGCCGCCGAGCTGAACGCCGAGCGCGCCGCCTGCCGTCGCCAGCAGGATGCCGCAGGTCTGTCCGCCGTAGGCGTCGGGCCACGTGTCGGATTGCATGCGCCAGCAGTAAATGGCGTCCTCGAAATCGCCCACGATCGCAAAGGACAACGCCGTCAAACGGACCGGGACCCAATCGATCAGCCACAGCAGACGCCGGGCCGGCCGTCCGAACACGGCGAGCGAACGGACGAGCATGCTCAAGTCGTCTCCGGGCAAAGCGTCCTTCCACTCGCTCGCGAGCAGCGCCGTTGCGCGGTACAGCACGGCACCCATGGGTCCGGGAAGGACCATGAACCAGAACAGCACGGCGAATACCTGGCGGTACGCGTCGACGATCCCTTGCTCGATTGCGACCCGTGCGACATCGTGGCTGGACATTTCCGCGGCCGATGCCCCGCGCCAGAGTGCGAGCGTGCGACGCGCCGCGACGATGTCGCCGAATTTAAGCGCGGCGACTACCGCCGATATCGCATGGCTGAAGTGACGAAAGCCCATCAGCAGGTACAGCACGACGACGTTCACCAGCAACCCGAGCGCAGGATGCATGCGACTCGCGAACCACCAGACGAGACCGGCAACGAGCACCGGCGGAAGGAGCGTCAGTGCCGCTGCGAGCGCACCCTGCCCGAGTGTGCCTCCGTTCAGCCGCTGCTCTATTCCCCGGGCGTAGGCAACGAACCCCCGCTCGACGCCGTTGCGCCATTCGAACGCGCGCCACTGCTCGAGCGCGAGCGCGACGACGATCGCGAGCAGATTCATCGGGCCGACACGCGTATGCGGTCAGCTTTCCGTGCGGACGAGCGCGAGAACGTGCGCCGGCAACGGCACCGGTCGCCCGGTCGCCCGGTCGGTCCACACGATGCGCGCCGCGCCGTCCGCAACCTTGCGATCATCGATCAGCATGTCGTAGTAACTGCCGATACTTGTCCGTCCCGCGTCGCCGATGAACATGCGCACTTCGACATCGGCGGGATACACGATCGGCACATTGAAGTTGCACGATGCGTTGACGATGACAGGACCCTGGCCGTCGTCGTATCCTTGGCCGCCGGCAAGCGCGTACGTCCATTCGATGCGCGCCTGCTCCATGAAACGGAAGTACACGGTATTGTTGACGTGCCCGAGCATATCCATGTCGCCCCAGCGCACGCGCTGCGACGATGCATGGACGAGGACGCGTTGCTCGCTCATTGGTATCGAACGGGATGCGCCTCATTATAATTGACGGCATAGCGCACTCTGCGCACAAGCGGCCGAGGTCTCGTCAATGACGCGCGAGGCGATGGAATACGACGTCGTGATTGTCGGCGCAGGTCCCGCGGGACTCGCCGCCGCAATCCGCCTGAAGCAGCTCGCCGCTGCTGCATCGCGCGAGACGAGCGTATGCATTCTCGAAAAGGGCTCGGAGATCGGCGCCCATATTCTTTCGGGCGCGGTGATCGATCCTCGCGCACTGAACGAATTGATTCCCGATTGGAAGGAGCAAGGCGCGCCGATCAACACACCGGTCAGCGACGACCGCTTCCTGATCCTCACGCGCACCGGCGCGTATCGCGTTCCGCCACGCCTGTTGCCGCCGCTCATGAGGAATCACGGCAACTACGTAGTAAGCCTCGGCAACGTATGCCGCTGGCTGGCCGAGCGCGCCGAGGCGCTCGGCGTCGAAATCTATCCCGGATTTGCCGCCGCCGAAGTGCTGTACTCAGATGACGGCCACGTGCGCGGCGTGGCAACGGGCGACATGGGCGTCGCACGGGACGGTACGCACAAGCCCGAGTATCAGCCCGGCATGGAGCTCCACGCGCGATACACGCTGTTTGCCGAAGGCTGCCGCGGCTCGCTTTCACAGGAGCTGATGGAGCGCTACAAGCTGCGCAACGGGGTCGACCCGCAGAAGTACGGCATCGGCATCAAGGAGCTCTGGCAGGTGGACGCTGCGCAACACCGCCCCGGTCTCGTCATTCACAGCCAGGGATGGCCGCTCGATGCGTCGACTGGCGGCGGGTCGTTCATTTACCACTTCGACGAGCGCCTCGTCGCCGTCGGCTTCGTCGTGCATCTCGATTACCGCAATCCGCACCTTTCCCCTTACGACGAATTCCAGCGCTTCAAGCTGCATCCCGCCATCCGCACGACATTCGAGGGCGGCAAGCGGATCATGTACGGCGCGCGCGCGATCAACGAAGGCGGCCTGCAGTCGGTACCCCGGCTCACGTTCCCGGGCGGCGCGCTCATCGGATGTTCGGCGGGGTTCGTCAACCTGCCGCGCATCAAGGGTTCGCACAACGCGATGAAGACCGGCATGCTCGCGGCGGAAGCGGCGTTTGCTGCGCTCGGACAAACGCGCGCGCATGACGAGCTCGCGGAATACGAATCGGGCTGGCGCTCGTCCTGGGTGTACGACGATCTCTACAAGGTGCGAAACGTGAAGCCCGGATTACGCTGGGGGATGTGGGCCGGCACGCTGCACGGCGGCTTGCAGATGTGGCTGAACGACCTCGGTCTCGGCGGCGTCGTCCCCTGGACGCTGCACCACCGCTACGCCGATCACGAAGCACTGCATCCCGCTACGCGGATGCCCAAGATCGACTATCCGAAATACGATGGCGCGATCACGTTCGACAAGCTGTCGTCGGTCTACCTCTCGAATACGAATCACGAAGAGGACCAGCCTGTACATCTGCAACTGCGACACCCCGCGATTCCGGTGGATGTGAATCTGCGGGTCTTCGACGGGCCTGAAGCGCGCTATTGCCCCGCAGGCGTTTATGAGTTCGTGCGTGCGGAAGGCCCGGACTCGGGGATTCGGCTGCAGATCAATGCGCCCAACTG
>JBKPOL010000527.1:0-5596 GCA_046733075.1 Pseudomonadota bacterium
AGCACCGGCGGCATCGCTCCCGACGCGCCGCCGATCACGATGTTCTGGGGCGTCGCCGGCTTCAGCAGCACCGTGTAGACAACGGCGTACCCGAGGAACGTGCCGAGCGTCAGCCACATCGTCAGCGGGTTCACGAGCGTGTGCAGGATGCCGAGTCCCGCGGAGCCGATGAGTGCCGAGAACGCAAGCGTTTGTCCGGACGATATTTGTCCCCGCGGCAGCGGCCGCCAGCTGGTGCGGCGCATCAGCTTGTCGATGTTCTGCTCGACCAGGCAGTTGATCGCGGCCGCGGCTCCCGCGACGAGCGCAATGCCGAGCGTGCCGAACAGCACCGGACCCGCGGGTGGGACGCCGGGGACGGCCAGGAACATTCCGATCACCGCGGTGAACACGATCAGCGAGACGACACGGGGCTTCGTCAGCGCGAGAAGCTGGCGTGTGCGGGATTCGGCGAGGACAAGCGTGGTCAAAGAGGAGCGCGGGCCGCTCGAAGCGAACGTCGATTTTACCGCACGGCTTCCACGCCTTCCGCCTCGCACCGTTCACCCGATTTGGGATGCACGCAGCAATCGCGTCACATCCTTGGCCATCGCCTTGATGTCCGGCTGCGTCGGCCACGCCAGGACCAGGTTGCCGAGTGGATCGATCAGGTAGATGCGATCGGCTCCCTCCGGCAGCGCCGAGAGGGCGCCGTTGTTTACACGAGCGACGAGGAGATCCGGATGCTCGGCAAGGAGGCGTGCCGAAATCGGATGGTCGTCCGGAACGAGCCACACACGTTGCACGCGGTCGCGTTCGGCATTCTGGATCGTGCGTGCCTGCCGCGACGCGTAAAGCGCGTCTTCGCACGGTGGTCGGCACTCGCCCCCCGATGCGGTCAGCAACGTCCAGTGACCGCGCAACTCGGCGGTTGCAAACGGTTTGCCGTCGAGCCCGACTCCGCCGATGTCGGCGAATGGCTGCGTCGGAAGGAGCGTTCCATAGTTGACGCGCGCATCGCGCGGTAGCAAGTAATACGCCGCATAGGAGAGGATCACCGGCGCGACGGCGATGGCGGCAAGCAGCAGCAGGCGCCGACGCGTACGTGCGCGCGTGCCGGAGAGGTGCCCGGTTGCTGCCTCAGCCATCGGGGCCGGGCGCCATCCGGGCACGAAGGCGCGGTCGCAACGTGAACCATCCCCACAATCCCGCCGTCATCACGGCGAACGCGTACCACTGCAGCATGTAACCCACGTGCTTCTCGACGCCGGTGTCCGGTATGGCGAGATCGGGCACCAGACCGCCCGTCCCTGCATCCTCGGCGTGCACAACGATCGGCAGCACCGGGAGCCCGGTCGCCTGCGCAAAGCGATCGGGATCGAGATGCTGCCAAAGCGGGCCGGACGGACGAGCGTCCTCGCTGCCGAGGCGAAGATATCCGCGCGAGGGGAGATCGAGCTGGCCTCGAAAGGTCACCAGGCCCGCGGGCACCGCAGGCTGCGGCAGATTGGCGCGGGACGCACCGAGGGCGATCCATCCGCGGTCGACGAGCACGACTCGGCCGTCCTGCAACGTGAGCGGCGCGACGACGCCGAAGCCAATGCGCCCGTCGTTCACCTTGTTGTCGACCAGGATCTGATGGCGCGCGTCGAATTCGCCGGTTAGCAGCACCGTGCGAAAGCGCCACGTTCGCCAATCCTTGACGTCGGCAGGCAGCTGCGCTGCGGGCGCGGCGGCAGCGGCCCGCAGCTGCGAGCGCAGCGCTTCCTTCTCGTGCATGCGCCGATGCTGCCAGTTGCCGGCCCCGATGCACACGACAAACGCGAGCATCGCAGCGAGCGTCGGAATCCATGCGGGTCTTCGGCGCGCCTCGTGCGTGCCGGGCACGGTAACGCGCGCGGTCGCAAGCATCGCCGGTGCTACACTCGACCGGGAAGCGCGTCCGCCATGAGAGCCATCGTCATCCTCGCGCTGATCGCCGTTGTGGCGGCCCTGTTCACGGCACTCGTCTTCCTCTACCGCGACCGTGGAAGCGGCATGCGAGTCGTCACCGCGCTCGCGGTGCGCGTGCTGCTGTCGATGGCGCTGATCGCCTTCCTCGTCTTTTCCTGGTGGATGGGGTGGATCTCACCGGGACATCTCTAGGGGCGCTAAGTTCGCTCGCTGCCGGCTTGCTGCGAAGCGCCGCCCCCAGCTTTCCGCGCTGACCGTTGTTCGCCCGAAGTACGCGCTTCAGGCGACCGAAACTTTGCGCGCAACGCTCTACAGCCAATAGACCAGGATGAACAGGAGGAGCCAGACGACGTCGACGAAGTGCCAGTACCACGCCGCCGCCTCGAAGCCGAAGTGGTGCTCGGCGTCGAAATGGCCGCGGAATGCGCGCGCGAGCATCACGGACAGCATGATCGCGCCGATCGTCACGTGTGCACCGTGGAAGCCGGTGAGCATGAAGAACGTCGAGCCGTAGACGCCCGTCGACAGCTTCAGGTTCAGCTCGCTGTATGCATGCGTGTATTCGTAGGCCTGGAAACCGAGGAACGTCGCGCCGAGCGCGATCGTGATGAATAGCCAGAACTTGAGCGCCCCCCGGTGCCCCGCCTTCAATGCATGATGCGCGATCGTCAGCGTGCCGCCGGACGTGACCAGGATGATCGTGTTGAGCAGCGGAATGCCAATCGCGCCCATCGGCGAGAACTGCTGCTGGATGTACGGACCGACCGTGGGCCACTGCGCCGCGTAATCGGGCCACAGCGTTCGTCCGGTCAGCGCCCCGCCCAGATCGGGTACGGAGATGTTCCGCACGTAGAAGAGCGCGCCGAAGAACGCCGCGAAGAACATCACTTCGCTGAAAATGAACCAGCTCATGCTCCAGCGGAACGAGACGTCGACCTTCCGGTTGTAGAGCCGGGCCTCGGATTCGCGAATCACGGTGCCGAACCACCCGAACAGCATGACGAGCAGCACGCAGAAACCGGCGAAAACCAGCCATGGACCCGCCGGATAGCCGTTGAACCAGAAGGCGGCCCCCGTGCCCATCAGCAGCAATGCGCACGAGCCGAGGATCGGCCAGTGCGAAGGCTGCGGAACGAAGTAATAGGGCTTGGCGGCCCCGGCGACGGTACTCATGCGTGACCCCCGGTTCGCGCGGGAGCAAAGACGACTTTCCGGGCGTTCCGGAAGATCCTCTCCGACCCCACAAAGGTGTTTTCAACGAATGCGTGCGGAGCCGCCGCGACGCGAGGCGCGGGACGCAACCCCGGGTCAGCTCTTTGCATTGCCTTCGACGGCGAAGAACGTATAGGACAGCGTGATCGTCGACAGGTCGGCAGGCAGCTGCGGATCGATGACGAACACCACCGGCATCCGCCGCGTCTCGCCGGCGGCAAGCGTCTGACGTGCGAAGCAGAAGCAGTCGAGCTTGCGAAAGTACTGCGCGGCATTGCGCGGACCGTAGCTCGGTATCGCCTGGCCGGTCACCGGATGGTCCGCGGTGTTGACGACTTCAAACATGGCCTGCGTCACCTCACCCGGGTGGATGTCGGTGGTCGCGTCGATCGCGCGGAACTTCCACGGCATGTCATGCAGGTTCGTGTCGAACTCGATCCGCACATTGCGGGTCAGGTCGACCTGCGTGTTGACGACCTTGTCCGCCTTGTCGATGTCGCGCAGGCCCGTCACTTCGCAAATCTTTTCGTAGAACGGCACGAGCGCATAGCCGAAGCCGAACATGGCGACGACAATGACGCCGAGCTTCGTCAGCAGCGCGCGGTTCGCACGGCGAATCTCGGCGCTCCGCGGATCGGCGCGACCGGCGTGCGGATCGCTGTGCAATGGCGTGCGCTGCATCAGCCGCTACTTCCGCAAATGGCGGCCGATCGCCACGAGCAGGTACAAAAGCACGGCGCCTCCGATGATGCCGGTCGACAGCGCCGGGCTGTCGATCAGCCGGGTCGCGATGATGCCGACGAAAAAGAGCACCGCGATCGCGAGGAGCGTAAGGCCCGTGCGGCGATTGGCTGCCCGCAGCCGCGCATCATTCGGGTCCATGACTTCGCTCACGTGTCCGCCTCCTACTTGACGACCGGCGGCGTTTCGAACGTGTGATAAGGCGCAGGCGAAGGCAGCGTCCATTCGAGCGTCGTCGCGCCTTCCCACGGCTTGGCAGGCGCCGGCTCGCCGCTGCGGATACATTTAACGACGGTGTAGAAGAAGAGCAGTTGCGACAGCCCGAATCCGAACGCGCCGACGGTGGCGACCATGTTCCAGTCCGTGAACTGCTGCGCGTAGTCGGGAATGCGCCGGGGCATGCCGGCGAGGCCCAGGAAGTGCATCGGGAAGAACGTGACGTTGAAGGAGATGAACGACAGCCAGAAGTGCCAGTCGGCGAGCTTTTCGTCGTACATGCGTCCCGACCATTTCGGCAGCCAGTAATAGATGCCGCCGAAGAAGGCGAACAGCGTACCGGCGACCATCACGTAGTGGAAGTGCGCGACGACGTAATACGTGTCCTGGAACTGGATGTCGATCGGCTGGATCGCCAGGATCAGCCCCGTGAAGCCGCCGACCACGAACAGGAACAGGAAGCCGAGCGCGAAGAGCATCGGCGCTTCGAGCGAGATCGACCCCTTCCACATCGTGGCGAGCCAGTTGAAAACCTTCACGCCGGTCGGCACCGCGATCAGCATCGTCGCGTACATGTAGAAGAGGATGCTCGCCGCCGGCAGGCCGGTCGTGAACATGTGGTGCGCCCATACGAGGAAGGACAGGATCGCGATGGCAGCGACCGCATACACCATGGACGCGTAGCCGAAGAGCGGCTTCCGCGAGAACGTCGGGATGATCTCCGAGATGATCCCGAACGCCGGCAGGATGATGATGTACACCTCGGGATGGCCGAAGAACCAGAACACGTGCTGGAAGAGCACGGGATCGCCGCCACCCGCGGCGTTGAAGAACGACGTGCCGAAGTGCCGATCGGTCAGCAGCATCGTGACCGCGCCGGCAAGCACGGGCATCACGGCGATCAGCAAGTACGCGGTGATGAGCCACGTCCAGCAGAAGAGCGGGAGCTTCATCAGCGTCATGCCCGGCGCGCGCAAGTTCAGGATCGTCGTGATGATGTTGATCGACCCCATGATCGACGACGCGCCCATGATGTGGATCGCGAAGATCGTCAGATCCATGCCCATCCCCTGCTGCACGGTCAGCGGGGGATAGAGCGTCCATCCGCCGGAGGCGGCGCCGCCGGGGACGAACAGCGACAGCACGAGCATGAATGCCGCGGGTGGAAGTAGCCAGAAGCTCCAGTTGTTCATCCGCGCGAACGCCATGTCGGGCGCGCCAATCATCATCGGGATCTGCCAGTTCGCGAATCCGACGGCGCCCGGCATCAGCGCGCCGAAGATCATGATGAGCCCGTGCAGCGTCGTCATCGAGTTGAAGAACTCGGGATCGACGATCTGCAGACCGGGTTGGAACAGCTCGGAACGGATCGTCAGCGCCATGACGCCGCCGACGATGAACATCGTGAACGAGAACCACAGGTACATCGTCCCGATGTCCTTGTGGTTGGTCGTCGTGATCCAGCGCATGATCCCGCTCGGATGGTGACCATACC
>JBKPOL010000528.1:0-1885 GCA_046733075.1 Pseudomonadota bacterium
CTTTCCATGTTGGCGAGGTTGCCCGGCGCGACGACCGGGCTGACGACCATGCGCTGCTCGTCATGCTTCGGCGGGTCCATGCGGATAAAGCTCGGCCGGTCCATGTCCTTCGGCTGGTCCTCGACCGCGATGCCGCCCAATTCCGAAGCCGAGGAATAGACTTGGTGATTGACCTCGACCTGCATGATGTCTTTGTACTTGGTCACCGACCAGTACGGGCCATAGAGGCTCTGCCGGCAGTAATGCACCGGGTCTTCGCGCCGCAGCCGCGCGAAATACGGCTGCCAGACGTCGTCCTGGTAGAGCTTGGGATCGCTCACGTCGAAATCGTCGAGCGCCAGATTGACGACAGCGGGATCGGCTGGAGCGTCGAGGGGTGCGGTCATCGTGTAGCCTCTCGTTCTAATCGTTTCAGTGCTGCCCTTCGGGCAGGCGGACAACGAGCCCGTCGAGCGCCTCCGAGACCTTGATTTGGCAGGAGAGACGCGAATTCGGTTGGGCCAACGCGGCAAAGCTCAGCATGCTGGCTTCCTGCGAGCCCGGGACCGGCGTCCCGGTCGCGCCGAGCCATTCGTCGTCGACATAGACGTGGCACGTGGCGCAAGCGCATTCGCCGCCGCAATCGGCGTCGATGCCCGGAATGTTGTTGTCGACCGCGCCGCGCATGACCGAGAGCCCGAGCGGCACTTCGACCCGGTGCTCGCGCCCGCCATATTCGATATAGGTGATCTTCGGCATCTCGGGGGCGCCTCTCATCGTCGAGCCAGCCCGTCGGCACAGTTACAAAGCCGCGCCAAGCGAGAATACCACAGCAAAGATGGGGTGTCCGGATCGGCGTAAAGGCGCGCAATGAACGAAGCGGTTCCGCCGTTCACCGGGCATGAATGGCAAGGCGATGCTCCTCGGGACCCTGATCGGGCGCGGCGTGTTCAAGGTTTTGGCGCTGATCTGCGCCTTTGTGCTGGTCATTGCGATATGGTTTTGGGACGCCTCGCTGCTGACGATCGCTGCCGACGAGAATCTTCGCTTGATTAAGACGGTGACCGGCCTCTTGCCGCTCGACTGGGCGAGCAAGATCGAAAGCGCGCTGCGCATCTTTGGTGCAGATCGCGCGCTTTTGCTGATCGAAGGAGTGGCCGTCGCCAAGCTGATCCTGTTGGCGCTCGCCCATCCGTTTCGCCGGTTCCGACCGTGATTTTCCGGCCGTGATTGCAGATCGCGGCGTTGCCGCGAGGACCTTCGCGCTAATCCAGCAGATGCGGCATGACCTCGGCGGCAAACATGTCCATGTTCCGCCGCGTCAGCTCGTCGGACAGGATGCCGAACTGCAACAGCGCGACGAGGATGCCGAAGCCGGTGCGCTCGCGCATCCGCTCGATGCCGGCCAGCACCGTCTTCGGGCTGCCGATCAGCGCCGTGCCGCTCTCGATGAGCCCTTCCGCCGTCATCCGGCCGCCGCCTAAAGCCCGGCGGCTGCTGATGAAATTTTTCATCGAGCCGATCGAGGTATAGCCGGGCGGCATCAGCATCTCGAAAGTCTGCCGCAGGAAATCGTTGAACAATGTCTCGACCGCGTGCCCCGCCTCCGCGCGTGCCCGCTCATCCGTGTCGGCGACATAGATCGGGCAGGCCCAGCCGAGCTGCTCCGATGCCGCCTCATAGCCGTATTCTCGGGCGCGCTCGCGATAGGTCGTGTGATAGCGCGTGACCAGATCGCCCGACGAGAACGTCACGAGGAACGGGTACTTGCGATCGGGATGCGACGCCCAGGCCACCGTCTCGCTCGACCCCTGCGACGGGATCCAGATCGGCGGATGCGGGCTCTGATAGGGACGCGGCCAAAGGTTGACGTATTGCAGGCTGAAATGGTCGCCGTGGAATGGAA
>JBKPOL010000529.1:0-19481 GCA_046733075.1 Pseudomonadota bacterium
GCTCGCCGATGAATCGGTCTGCATCGGGCCGCCGTCATCCGCGCAGAGCTACCTGAACATTCCCGCGATCATCGCGGCAGCCGAGGTCACCGACGCACAGGCGATCCATCCGGGCTACGGCTTTCTTTCCGAGAATGCCGACTTCGCCGAGAAGGTCGAGCGCTCAGGCTTTGTGTTCATCGGACCCAAGTCGGAGACGATTCGCTCGATGGGCGACAAGATCAGCGCGCGAGGCGTGATGACGAAAGCGGGCATCCCGTGCGTGCCCGGATCGGAAGGGGCGCTGCCCGAAGACTCGAAGGAAGTGATCAAGATCGCGCGGGGCGTCGGCTACCCGGTGATCATCAAGGCGGCCGGGGGCGGTGGCGGCCGCGGCATGCGCGTGGTCCACACGGAAGCCGCCCTGTTGCCGGCGGTCGCGTTGACGCGCAACGAAGCGCAGTCCGCGTTCGCCAACCCGGTCGTCTACATGGAGAAGTTCCTCGGCAGTCCGCGCCACATCGAGATCCAGGTTCTCGCCGATGAATTCAAGAACGCGGTCTCGCTCTTCGAGCGCGATTGCTCGATGCAGCGGCGGCACCAGAAAATCATCGAGGAGGCACCGGCGCCCGGCGTGAATGCGCGGGCGCTCGCGCGAATCGCCGAGCGTGCGGCGGATGCCTGTCGCAAGATCGGCTACCGTGGAGCGGGGACGTTCGAGTTCCTGTATGAAAACGACGAGTTCTTTTTCATCGAGATGAACACGCGCGTCCAGGTCGAGCACCCGGTCACGGAAATGATCACCGGCATCGACATCGTGCAGGAGCAGATCCGGATTGCGGCCGGCCAGAAGCTGCGGTTCCGCCAGCGCGACGTCGTTCGTCGCGGCCATGCGATCGAATGCCGAATCAATGCGGAAGATCCGTGGTCGTTCGTCCCCTCGCCCGGACGGATTACGGCGTGGCATCCTCCCGGAGGCCCGGGAATTCGCGTCGATTCGCACGCGTACCAGAACTACTTCGTGCCGCCGAACTACGACTCGATGATCGGCAAGGTGATCGCGTACGGCGACTCCCGCGACCAGGCGATCGCCCGGATGCGCGTTGCGTTGTCGGAAATGGTGGTGAGCGGCATCAAGACGAACATCCCGCTGCACCAGGAGCTGCTGCTAGATGAGAAATTCCTGCGGGGCGGAACGTCGATCCACTACCTGGAGGAGCGGCTCGCGAAGCGCAAGCAGGCCGCGTAGCGTGGGTGCTCGCTTCAGTTACGTCGCATTGCGCTTCGACGTCGAAGCGGCCGGCGCGGATGCATGGTCCGATGCGTTGCTCGACGCGGGCGCGCTGTCCGTCGACGTCGTCGATCCACGCGCGGGCACGGTCGACGAAGCCGTGGTCGTGGACGAGCGCGAAGGCGCTGCCCCCCGCTGGTGGCCGATCTCGAGGCTTACCGCGCTTTTGCCGGCGAACGGCGACGGCGAGGCGGTTCTTGCGCGGGCCGCGTGCTCGATCGAGGCGGCCGTCCCGCCTCATCAGACGTTCGACGTGCCAGAGTGCGACTGGGTGCGAGCGACGCAGGCGCAGTTCCAGCCCATTCGCATCGACGACGATTTCTTTGTCGTGCCGACCTGGTGCGAGCCGCCGCGGCGCGACGCGATCAACATCACGCTCGATCCCGGCCTCGCCTTCGGCACGGGCGCGCACGCGACGACGCGGCTTTGCCTCGCGTGGCTGCGCGAGAACGTCGAGCGCGGCGCCTCGCTGCTCGATTACGGCTGCGGCTCGGGAATCCTTGCGATCGCCGGCGCGCGGCTGGGGGCCCGCGACGTCTTCGGCACCGATATCGATCCGCAGGCGCTCGCGGCAGCCGCGGACAACGCGCGGATCAACGGTGTGCGCATCGAGTTCCCGTCCGTCGACGCACTGCCGCGGAGAACGTTCGACATCGTCGTTGCGAACATCCTCGCCAATCCACTGCGGCTGCTCGCTCCCACGCTCGGGGCGCGCACGGCGCCCGGCGGAAAGATGGCGCTCTGCGGCATCCTGTCATCGCAGGCGGATGACGTGATCGCGGCGTACGCGGACGCCGTTGCCCTCGCTCCATGGCGTATCGACGAAGGGTGGACGTTGCTCGCAGGAACTGCACATGATGGACGCTGATGTCGACCGCGCAGTAAAGGGGCCGGAACGCATGCCGGATCAGAAATTCACGCGGTGTCCCGGGTGCTCGACCGTATTCCGGGTGAGCGACGCGCAACTCGCGCTGCGGGAAGGACAGGTGCGATGCGGGCACTGCCGCGCCGTGTTCGACGCGAACGACCATCGCGTGTCGCTCGACGCGGCTCCGCCCCCCGATGACTTCGACGCGACCGACGAGCTGATGATGGGCCGGCCGACTGTCACGTTGCGAAGCGCCGATGCGCTGCAAGTCGCGGACTTTGGCGATGACGCGGCAACCAGGCGGGGGCTCGCCGACAAGGAAACGCGCGCCGCAGCTCGCGTCGAGCGGCCTGCCGAAGCGACGGCCGAACAAACCGCGCTCGCGGATGCAACTCGCGAAGACGTGGAATGCCCGCCGGAAACGCGCGAAGCAAGGCGCGAAGACACCGAGGGGCCGCCGGAAACGCGCGAAGCAACGCGCCGACACACGGAACGCGTATCGGAAACGCGCGAAGCAAGGCGCGAAGACAGCGAGGGCCCGCCGGAAACGCGCGAAGCAACGCGCGGAGACACGGAACGCACATCCGAAAAGCGCGAAGCAACGCGAGACGACGAAGCCGCAATTGCCGACGATGCACGAACCGACGAAGCGATCGCCGCCGATGCGCATAACCTGGCCGCGCGGATCGACGCCCCGACGGCGGACGAAGTAACCTCCCATCTCGCTGGCGCGGCGGGTGCATCGGTAGACGAGACCCGCGACACGCAAGGCCCGATCGATGCACCGCTCCACGCGGTGGGCGATGGTGTCGAGACCACGGCGGCGGACTTGACCGAAGCAACTGCACCCGCCTTTCCCGTCGAGCTCGCAGCCGTGCGCCCGAGACGGCGCTTCGAATGGAAGAAGCGCACGTCGCAGGATGCGCCGCCGCGCCGCCTGTACGCCGTCGCCGCTTGCGCGCTCGTCGTGGGCCTGGCGCTGCAGGCCGTGCTCGAGTTTCGGGATGCGGTGGCAGCACGACTTCCCGTGACCCGACCGATGCTTGAAACCGCGTGCGGCCTGCTCGGCTGCACGATCGAACCGCTGCGCGACGCAACCGCGTTGTCGATCGACGCCTCGGATTTGCAGGCGGACCCCGCGCATCGCGGCCTGCTCCTGCTTTCGGCAACCGTGCGCAACCGCGCAGGGCATGCGATTGCCTTTCCGTACCTGGAACTCACGCTGACCGATTCCTCCGATCGCGTCGTTGCGCGGCGCGCATTCCCGCCGGCGGAGTACGCGGGCGGCACGGCTGACCCGCATCAAGGCATCCCGGCAAACGGCGAGCGCGTCATTCGCATGTTCCTGGACGCGAGCGCCACGCAACAGGCCGGGTACCGCCTGTACTTGTTCTATCCATGATCCACCTTGCACCAAAGCGGCGCAGCGCGTATAGTCGGCGCCCCAGTCAGGTGCAGCACCCCGCTCTGGAGCGGTGCGCTCCTGTAGTTACTTTAGTAGAAACAACCGCCTAGCCTCCACCTTCCCATGGCACGGAAGTGGCTAAACACCCCCTCGTCCGTGGGGTCGACCATGCGAGTCGCGCCCGCACGACCCGTTTCAAGGAGATCTGTGCAATGACCACGGCAGCAGATGTGCTGAAGCTTCTCAAGGACAAGGAAGTCAAGTTCGTCGATTTGCGCTTCACCGACACGCGCGGCAAGGAGCAGCACGTCTCGGTACCCGTCAAGGCGTTCGGCGCGGACAAGTTCGAATCCGGCCACGCGTTCGACGGCTCGTCCATCGCCGGATGGAAGGGGATCCAGGCTTCGGACATGCTGCTGATGCCCGACCCGACGACGGCGCAACTCGATCCATTCATGGATGAAACGACGCTACTCATCACGTGCGACGTCGTCGAGCCTTCGGACGGCAAAGGCTACGAGCGGGATCCACGCTCGCTCGCGCGGCGCGCCGAGGCCTACCTCAAGTCGACGGGACTTGGCGATGTCTCGTACTTCGGTCCCGAGCCCGAGTTCTTCATTTTCGACGCCGTCGAGTGGTCGGTCGACATGTCGGGCAGCTACTGCAAGATCTATTCATCCGAAGCGTCGTGGTCGTCGGCCGAGAAGTTCGAGGGCGGCAACATGGGCCACCGTCCGTCGATCAAGGGCGGCTATTTCCCCGTGCCGCCCGTCGATTCGCTGCAGGACATCCGCTCGGCCATCTGCATCGCGCTCGAGCAGATGGGCGTCGAGGTCGAAGTCCACCATCACGAAGTCGCGAACGCCGGCCAATGCGAAATCGGCACGAAGTTCGCGCCGCTCGTGCAACGCGCCGACTGGCTGCAGATCCTCAAGTACTGCGTGCACAACACGGCGCACGCGTACGGCAAGACCGCGACGTTCATGCCGAAGCCGATCGTCGGCGACAACGGATCCGGCATGCACGTGCATCAGTCGGTGTGGAAAGACGGCAAGAACCTGTTCGCGGGCGAAGGCTACGCGGGACTTTCGGACTTCGCGCTGTACTACATCGGCGGCATCATCAAGCACGCGAAGGCGCTGAACGCGATTACGAATCCCGGCACCAACTCGTACAAGCGGCTCGTGCCCGGCTTCGAGGCGCCGATCAATCTTGCATATTCCGCACGCAATAGATCGGCGGCGTGCCGGATTCCGTACGTCAGCAGCCCCAAGGGTCGGCGCGTCGAAGTGCGCTTTCCGGATCCGACGTGCAATCCGTATCTCGCGTTCTCGGCGATGCTGATGGCCGGCCTCGACGGCGTTCAGAACAAGATCCATCCTGGCGATCCGATGGACAAGAACCTCTACGACCTCGCGCCCGAGGAGGCCGCGAAGGTGCCGCATCCCTGCGCGTCGCTCGACGAGGCGCTCGAGAGCATCGATCGCGATCGCGAGTTCCTGACGCGCGGCGGCGTATTCACCGACGACATGATCGATGCGTACATCGAGCTCAAGATGGAGGAAGTCACCCGGTTCCGGATGACGACGCATCCGATCGAATACGAGATGTACTACAGCCTCTGAAACGCTGGTTTTGTATCGGCGCTGCGGCATGATCGCAAAGGGCGGCCGCTCGACGGGTCCGCCCTTTTGATTCGCCGGCGCGTTCGCTACACTCCGGCGGATGAGACGACGTGAGCAATCGTTCGCCGCACTACCACGCCCCATCGCGTGCCTCGCTGCAGCCGTCGCGCTCGCGTGCGCCGTCGACGCCGGCGCAACGATCTGCAAGTACATCGACCCGGACGGAGCCATTCATTACACGAACGTGTCGCCGGACCGCGGCTGGCGCAAGCTTTCCTGCGAGATCGCCGACGACGCGCCGCGCGCGAAGGCCCCGGGCGGCGCGAACGGCGGTACCCGGACGGCAACGCCCGGCGGCTTTCCGCGCGTCGAGCCCGAGGCGCAGCGAAGCCGCGATGAGCTCCGGCGCAAGCTCCTTGCCGACGAGCTCGCAAGCGAGGAGAAGCTGCTGCACGAAGCGCGCAATGCCTACGGTAGTGGCGCGCCATTGCCGCTCGCCGAAGAGCAGAACGACGCGGAGAAATACCGCCAGCGCATCGGCAGGCTTCGCCAAGCCGTACAGGTGCACGAGCGCAACATCGAGGCGCTGCGCAAGGAGCTCGCCGCGGTCCGCTGACCTCGAGCTCGCGGCGCGTGCGCGGAGCAACGCATGCGACCCGCGGTGAAACTCCGACTGTTCGCCGGGCCGACGGCCGATGCGCCGCCGTTGCGCGAGCTCGACCTGCTGGCGACCGCCGTATTGCTGCTCGACGAGCGAGGCCGGATCACGTACGCGAACCCCGCCGCGGAAAACCTGTTCGAGCTGTCGCGCATCAAGTTCCTGCACCACTCGCTTTCCGAGGTGTTCGGCAGGTGCGGAGCGCTTGACGATGCCGTTTCGCGGGCGCGAGCTTCGGGTGCGTCGTACACCGAGCAGGAGCTCGAGCTCGGCGTGAACGGCAAGCCGAGGCTGCACCTGACGTGCACGGTATCGGCCATCGACGCGGCCGACGCCGCGTTGCTCCTCGAGTTTCGCCACATCGATCAGCAGTTGAAGATCGCACGCGAGGAGCGGCTGCAGGAGCAGCAGCAGGCGAACCGGGAGCTCATCCGCAGCCTCGCGCACGAGATCAAGAATCCGCTCGGCGGCATTCGCGGCGCCGCGCAGCTCCTCGAGCGCGAGCTCGATCGCCCACAGCTCGTCGAGTACACGCAGGTGATCATCGGCGAGGCGGATCGACTGCGCGCGCTCGTGAACCGCCTGCTCGCGCCGCATCGCGCGCCGTCGTATCGCCGAATCAACATCCATGAAGTGCTCGTGCGCGTCAAAGGCGTGGTGCAGGCCGAATTTCCCGCGATTCCCGTCGTCTGCGACTTCGACACGAGCCTGCCCGAATTCGAGGCCGACCACGAGCAGCTGCTGCAGGCCGCGCTCAACATCGTGCGGAACGCCGCGCAGGCTTTGTCAGGCAGGCCGACTGCTGCGCCGCAGATCCGACTGGTCACGCGGGTGGCGCGCGGCGTGACGCTCGCACGCCGCCATCATCGGCTCGCACTTGCGATCGCCGTGGAGGACAACGGGCCCGGCGTTCCCGAACATCTGCGTGAGCGCATCTTTTTCCCGCTCGTGTCCGGGCGTGAAGGCGGCAGCGGTCTCGGCCTGACGATCGCGCAGACCTTCATCACGCAGCATGGCGGCACGATCGAATGCGCGAGCGGCGGCGGTCGTACCGTCTTCACGATCCTGTTGCCGATGACGCCGACTGAACGACCGGCGACGGAGCCGCGCAAGTGAACGTGATCACTGAAGCGAGCGCGCTTCCTCCTGCCGTTCACGGCGACGCCGTATGGGTCGTCGACGACGACCGGTCGATACGCTGGGTGCTCGAGAAGGCGCTGGCGCGCGAGGGCATTCCGCATCAGACGTTCGCATCGGTCTTCGAAGTGCGGCAGGCGCTGGCGCTGCACGAGCCGCAGGTGCTGGTCTCCGACATCCGCATGCCGGGCGAATCGGGCCTGCAGCTCCTCGCCGAAGTGAAGGAGCGGCATCCGCAAATTCCCATCATCATCATGACCGCCTACTCGGACCTCGACAGCGCCGTTGCCGCGTTCCAGGGCGGCGCGTTCGAGTATCTGCCGAAGCCGTTCGACGTCGATCACGCGCTCGCATTGATACGCCGGGCGGCGATCGAGTCGCGACAGACGCCCGTTGCTGCCGCGACATCGGGTGAATCGCCCGAAATACTCGGCCAGGCGCCCGCAATGCAGGAAGTGTTTCGTGCGATCGGCCGGCTGTCGCAATCTGCAACGACGGTACTGATCACCGGCGAATCCGGGACGGGCAAAGAGCTCGTGGCGCGGGCGCTGCATCGGCACAGCCCGCGCGCCGCCGGTCCGTTCGTCGCCATCAATACCGCCGCCATTCCCAAGGACCTGCTCGAGTCGGAGCTGTTCGGCCACGAGCGCGGCGCGTTCACCGGCGCGCAGGCATTGCGACGCGGCAGGTTCGAGCAGGCGGAAGGCGGCACGCTGTTCTTAGACGAGATCGGCGACATGCCGCTCGACCTGCAGGTGCGCCTGTTGCGCGTGCTCGCCGACGGCGAGTACTACCGTGTCGGCGGGCATTCGGTGCAGCGTGCAACCGTTCGCATCATCACGGCGACGCACCAGGATCTGGAAGAGCGCGTCCGCCAGGGATTGTTCCGCGAGGACCTGCTGCATCGCCTCAACGTCGTCCGGCTTCGTCTTCCTGCGCTGCGCGAGCGCGCCGAGGACATCCCGCCGCTCGCGCGACACTTCCTGACAAAAAGTGCGCGCGAGCTGGCCGTCGATCCTAAGACGCTGAGCGACGCCGCGCTCTCGGCGCTCGTGTCGTTTCGGTTCCCCGGCAACGTTCGACAGCTCGAGAACATCTGCCACTGGCTGACCGTCATGGCGCCCGGCCAGCGCATCGACGTCGCCGATCTTCCGCCGGATGTTCGCGATACGCAGTCCGCTGACGTCACGGAGACGCGCTGGGAAGCGGCGCTCGACCGCGAGCTCGCGCAGGCGCTTGCAAGCGGCGAGGCCGACGTCGGCGACCGCCTGCTGCGCGAGTTCGAGCGCACGCTGATACGACGCGCGCTCGCGCACACCGGCGGGCATCGGATGGACGCCGCGGCGCGCCTCGGCTGGGGACGCAATACGCTGACGCGTCGCATCCAGGAGCTCGGCATGGAGAACGAGCTTCGAAAGACGCCTACACGCGGTGCGTCAACCGGTACTTGAGGCGGTGCAGCGCCATCAGGAGCTTCCACGAGCGCGACGAAAGGATCGCCTGATGATCGGGCGAGCGTTGCGCGATCTGCAGGAAATCGCGCAGCCGCTGTTCCTTCTCGATCAACAGCTTCTGGTACATCCGCAGCAGCCCGTCTCGTCCCTGCATGCGGATCCCGATGTCGCGCATGTCATCGTCCGTCAGCGTGCGTCCCGCCTTGATGTGCTCGGGCAGCGGCTCGGGCACGTAAAACGTCGTGTGCGGTGCGACCACCTCTTCCGGGGGACGGTCCTTCGTGTAGAGATAGATCGAGAAGGACTTCCGCGACAGATGCGTCTTGCCGGGCGGCAGCACAATGCGCTGGAAGCCATGCCATGAGTATTCGTTCGTCTCGAACAGAACCGCGCGGTTGAACAGCGGCAGGTAGGACTTCCATTCGTCGGCGAGCGGGTTGAATGGGTCCGAGTGCAGCTCGATCGCACCGCCCCAGGCCTCGTCCCACTCCTTGTTGAGGTAGATGAGCAGATTGACTCGCCGATGGAGCATCCGTCGCTCGTCGATGTTGAAATCGACGTGCACGTTCAGCCCTTGCCCGGCCAGGTTCTCATGCGTGCCACCGCCGAACAGCGTCGGGTCGGAGATGAGGTCGTCGATTCCCGTCAGCGCGGACATCGCACGCAGGAACGGCCGAGAGTTGATGTAGTCGTGGAATGACCGGTAGAACGCGCTGATGCGCGCGGTGCGCTCGACCACCGCCTTGCGCCCGACGCCACCGTGCTCGTTCGCAGCGTATTTCTCGCTGAACGCGGGAAAGTCGCGGAGCAGCGCTTCGCACGCCGAAGGCTGTAGGAAATCGTCGATGACGACGTGCCGAAAAGGCTTCGCCGTCTGGAACTGCAAGCGGAACGCCTCGCTCGCCTGCAGCGCGGCAGCGCTGATCATCGTTGCATCGGTCAGCGCCGGTCGTACCGGCGAAGCTACTTCGGGTAGTCGGTGCCGCGCGCAGCCGGCGCGGTCGCAGGTGTTTCAGGCGCAGATGGTGAAGCGTTCGGCGCGGTTGCGCCGGACCGATTCGCGGCCGAGGACGAGCGAGCGACCTGGCGCGGCGCATCCTTGGGATAGCCGGCCTCGTCGAGGAGCTGGTTCCACCGCGTGGCGTTGAATCCCGTCATCACCTGCTTCTCGCCGACCTGCAGGACAGGCGCCGATTGCTGACCGGTGAGCGCAACAAGCTTCGCGTGGCCGGCTTCCTCGCTGACGATCACGCTCTTGAAGGGCACCCCGCGCTTGGCAAGCAGCGCCTCGCCCTGCTTGCAAACCTCGCAATCGAACGTGTACAGCGTCACCGGATACTTTTCCGCGGCCTCGCGCGCTGCGAACGGCACAGGATCGGTCTCGATGACGTTCTGCGGCAGGCGCTTCGGCTCCACGTCTTTCGCGGTGGGCGGCGGCGGCTGATCGGAGTAGACGACGCGGCCGGTCGGATCCAGGTAGCGATAGAGCATTTCGCCGTGGGCGATGAGCGGCAGCGACGCGGCGGCAAGCGCGAACACGCGAAGCAAGGTGGGTCGGTTCATGGCGTGGGATCAGGTCTCGACCATCCCATTATGGCGCAGAAGCGCGTCGAGTTGCGGCGGCCGGCCCCGGAAAGCGACGAACGACTCGAGCGCGGGACGACTTCCGCCACGCCCGAGCACCTCGTCCCGGAAGCGCGCCCCGACTTCGGGCGACATGACGCCGCGCTCCTCGAACAGGCTGAAGGCGTCGGCAGAGAGGACCTCGGCCCATTTGTAGCTGTAGTATCCAGCTGCGTAGCCGCCGGCGAAGATGTGTCCGAAGCCGTGCATGAACCGGTCGTACGCGGGCCGCGGAACGACCGCGATCTCCTGCCGGACGGCGTCCAGCACGCCTTGCGGACTGTCGAAGCGGGCGCCGCCTCGCCCCTCGTACTCGCTGTGCAGCAGCATGTCGAACAGCGCAAGCTCGAGCTGCCGCATCATCGCCATGCCGCTGCCGAAATTGCGCGCGGCAACCATCCGATCGAACAATGCGCGCGGCAGCGGAGCGCCGGAGTCGGCATGCGCGGTCATGTGCGAGACGACGTCCCATTCCCAACAGAAGTTCTCCATGAATTGACTGGGCAGTTCGACCGCATCCCATTCGACACCCTGCAATCCCGACACCCCGGCGACATCGACGCGCGTCAGCAGCTGGTGCAGCCCGTGGCCGAATTCATGGAAGAGCGTTGTCACTTCACGGTGCGTGAAATAGGCGGGACGCCCACCGACGGGCCCGGAGAAGTTGCACGTCAGATACGCGACCGGATGCTGCAGTCGATCATGCGCATGCCGCCGATTGATCGCATCGTCCATCCACGCGCCGCTCTGCTTGCCCTCGCGCGCATAGAGGTCGAGGTAGAACTGGCCGACGAGCTCGCCCGACGCGTCGATGATGTCGAAGAAGCGCACGCTCGGGTGCCATGTCTCGGCAGTCGAGGGGCGGACGCCGACGCCGTAGATCGTCTCGACCACGCGGAATAACCCTGCAAGCACGCGATCTTCGGGAAAGTATTGCCTGAGCTCCTGCTCGGAGTACGAGAATCGCTTCGCCTTGAGCTTCTCCGCGATGAATGCGATGTCCCACGCCGCCACGTCCGGCAGGTCAAGCTCGGTCATCGCGAACGCGACGAGCTCGGCGTAATCGCGCTCCGCGAAGGGCCGCGTACGTGCCGCGAGATCGCGCAGGAACGCGAGCACTTCCGCCGGCGTTTGCGCCATCTTGGGAACGAGCGACAGTTCTGCGAAGTTTGCGTAGCCGAGCAAATGGGCCTCGTCGCGTCGCAGCGCGAGGATGCGCGCGATGACGGACGTGTTGTCCCATTGGCTCGCTACGCCGATATCGGATGCAAGCGTGGCGGCCGCGCGATGCATCACCGCGCGAAGCGACCGGTCCTCGGCGTACTGCATGACCGGCATGTAGCATGGATAGCGCACGGTCAGCCGAAAGCCGGCGCGGCCCTCGGCCGCTGCATCCGCGCGCGCTGCGGCGATCACGTCGTCCGGCACGCCCGCCAGCGCCTTCACGTCTTCGACGTAGTGCTCCCACGCGTTTTCGCTGTCCAGGACGTTGTCGTCGAACTTCGCGGACAGCATCGCGAGCTCTTCCTGCACGGCCTTGAGACGCGCCTTGTCTCCATCGCCGAGCTCCGCGCCGCCAAGGCGGAAATCGCGCAGCGCGTGGTTGACGACCATACGCCTCGCATCGTCGAGCGTCGCGAAGGAGGCGCCCGTTGCGAGCGCGCGGAAGCGCTCGAAGGAACGACGGTCCTGCGCGATGTCGGCATGAAAGGCGGTGACGAGCGGGAGCGCCGCGTTGTAGGCGTCACGAATCGCCGGTGTATTGACGACGGCGTTCAGGTGCCCGACCACGCCCCAGGCGCGGTCGAGATGATCGAACGCCGCTTCGGTCGGTGCAACGACGCTCTCCCACGTGGCTTCCGCCTGGTCGCGCGAAACGCGGTCCACGGCCGCGCGCGCGTCGGCGAGCAGCGTGGTGACCGCGGGGACGATGTGCTCCGCGCGGATCTCCGCGAACCGCGGCAGGCCCGAGAAGTCGAGCAGCGGATTATCGTTGTGCGGCATCAGCGGAGCGCAGCAAGCGATGCGTCGAGCGCCGCGAGATCGTCCGGCGTGCCGACGTTCGCCCAGCCCCCGTCGAAACGCTCCCCCGACACGAGGCCGCGGCCGATCCACGCACGATAGAGCGGAAGCATCCTCAGCTTGACCCCACGCGGAAGATCGCTGAAGAGCGCCATGTCGTAGACGCCGATGTTGCCGAAGGTCAACCGCGGATGGCCATCGGCCATGATGCGCTCGCCGTGCAGGCTGAAATCGCCTTCAGCATGGTACGGTGGATTCGGCACCATCACGAGGTGAACGCGCGCTGGTGCGAGCCGCGCGATCATCGCATCGATGCGCGGGGTCAGCGAGCGATAGTCGAACGTCGTCCACACGTCGCCCGAGACGATCAGCGTCGGTGCCTGCGGAAGGAGCGACGACGCGGTGGCGATGCCTCCCGCCGTTTCCAGCGGCTCGGCTTCGCGCGAGAAGCGAATCCGCGCGCGCCAGCGCGAGCCGTCACCCAATGCTTCCGTGATTGCATCGGCGCCATGGGCCACGTTGATGACGAGCTCGGTGAACCCTGCGGCCGTCAGGGCCTCGATCTGCCAGACGATCAGCGGCTTGCCGCCCGCCGGCAGGAGCGGCTTCGGCGTCGCATCGGACAGCGGTCGCATTCGCTCGCCGCGTCCCGCCGCGAGGATCATCGCGAAGCGACCGGTTTCTGCGCTGCTCCGCATCACTTCGCGCCGCCAACGCTTGCTGCGCGGGCCTCGAGCGTGTCGAAGAGGGCGACGAGACGATCGAGCTCCGCGTAGCGTGCCGCGGCCCGGCGAACGTAGCCAAGCACACGCGGCATGTCGCGAACGTAGCGGGCCTTGCCGTCCCGGATGCGCAGCCGAGCGAATATGCCGAGCACCTTGAGCTGGCGCTGAATGCCCATCCATTCGAAGTCACGCCAGAACGCCGCGAAGTCACGATCGACGGGCAAGCGGGCTTTGCGCGCGCGCTCCCAGTAGCGGATTGACCAGTCGAGCTGGCGCTCGTCGTCCCACTCGACATACGCGTCCCGCAACAGGGAAACGAGATCGTACGTGATGGGACCGAGCACCGCGTCCTGGAAGTCGATCACGCCGGGATTCGGCGTTGCGACCATCAGGTTGCGCGAATGGTAGTCGCGGTGAACGAACACGCGCGGTTGCGCAAGGTTGTTTGCCACCAGCGCATCGAACACCCGGTCGAGCTCCGCACGTTCCTTCGGCGACAGCGGATGAGCGATGTGCCGCGCGACGTACCAGTCGGGAAAGAGCATCAGCTCGCGGCGCAGGAGCGCCTCGTCGTAGGGTGGCAGCGCGTCCTCACGCGACGCACGCTGCCAGCGCACGAGCGCCTCCATGGCGTCGCCGTAGAGCGCCGGTGCCGACGCGCAGTCGAGTGCGTCGGCATACATGCGGGTGCCGAGATCCGTCAGCAATACGTATCCGCGTGCAACGTCGGCAGCGAGCACCCGCGGCGCATTCACTTGCGCGTCGGCCAGCAGCTTCGCGACGTGAATGAACGGGCGACAATCCTCGCGTCCCGGCGGCGCATCCATTGCGATCAATGTCATCGCGCCCGGCGCCTGGCGCCACGGCGACGCGAGCTCGGCCCGGAAGTAACGCCGAAAGCTCGCATCCGAGGACGCAGGGGCCAGCGTGAAGGGCGGCAGCGCGACCGTATCGCGCAGCCAATCGCAGAGTTCTTCCGCGCGAGCGTCGGTGGAGGCGGTCGACGGAATCAGGGATGCACTTCCAACTGCGGATGCGAAGGCCGATGCATGCACGACGAACGAAGCCGCGCGATGCACGATATGCCGGGCTAGAATGCGCGAATTCTAGCAAACCCCTTGCAGTTTCCGATCCCCTGATCATGCGTCCTGCCGGCCCGTTCGTCGCCTGGGCGGTCCTGTACGGCCTGGCGTGTGCTCATCCCGCCTGCGCCGATTCGTTGACGCTCAGGATGTCGCCGGACATCGACGTGCTGGTGCCGCGACCTGCCGCAGGAGGCAGACCGACGTCACCGGCTTCGCTGCTCGCGCCGACGACACCCGGGTCCCCACGCACTCCGTTAGGCGACACGGAGACGCGCGGTGCGCTCTTTCTGCGTGCCGATCGTCTCGAAGGCACGACGGCCAGGGTGACGGCCGCCGGCAATGTCGAATTGCGCACGCGCCGCGAGACCGTGCTCGCCGACAAGCTGTCCTATGCGGTCGAGGATCAGACGATCTTCGGCGAAGGTAACGTCGTCCTGCGCCGCGGCTACGACTGGATCACGGGTCCCGAGCTCGAATACAAGCGCGACACGCAAACCGGTTTTTTCAGGGAGCCGCGATTTGCGGTCGCCGAAGTCAATGCGCACGGCGACGCGAAGGAGATCCGTTTCACGGGGCCCGATCATTACGAGGCGACGGACGCGAGCTACACGACGTGCGTCGCGGCGCGTCCCGACTGGTACCTGCGCGCCGAAGAGCTCGAGGTGGACAATCTGCGCAAAGTCGCGACCGTCCATCACGTGGCCGTCCATTTCCTCGATGTTCCCGTCGCGTACTCACCGTGGCTGCAGTTTCCGCTGTCGAACGAGCGCAAATCGGGCTTCCTGACGCCGACGCTCGGCTCAACGGGTGTGCGCGGGTTCGAGGCGAGCACGCCCTACTACCTGAACCTCGCACCGAACTACGACGCGACGCTCACTCCGCGCCTCATGACCAAGCGCGGCCTGCAACTCGGCGGCCAGTTCCGTTATCTGCTGGGTGACGAGACGTCGCCATTCGGCGTCGCGGCCGGTGAGATGAACGCCGAGATCCTGCCGCGGGATCGCGTGACCGACGAGAGACGCTACGCGCTCGCGTGGAAGCACAACGAGCAGTTCGCACCGTGGCTCGCGGGATTCTTCAACGTCAACAAGGTCTCCGACGACAAGTACTTCGCAGATTTCGCCGATCGCATCGCGATCACCTCGCAGCGCACATTGCCGCGCGAAGCGGGCATCGTCGCCACTTCCGGCCCCTGGTCGCTGCTTGCGCGCGCCCAGAGCTTCCAGACGCTGCAGGACCCCAGTGCGCCGGTCGTGCCGCCGTACAACCGGTTGCCGCAAATTCTCGGCACGCTGAACGAAACCGACTGGCTCGGGTTGACATGGAGCGGCAACGCCGAATACGCGCGGTTCACGCAGGACCAGCTCGCGCCGACGGGCGAGCGGGCGGTGCTCTATCCGACCGCCGCATGGCACAGGCAAGGCGCCGCGTGGTTCTTCACGGCGCGCGCCGGCGTGCACCTGCGCGATTACTTCCTCGACCGGACGACGCCGGCGCTCTCCGAGCACAACCCGAGCTATGCGATACCGATCACCAGCGTCGACGCCGGGCTCGTGTTCGAGCGCGACATGAAGGTGCTCGATACGGCGCTCACGCAAACGCTCGAGCCGCGCGCGTTCTATGTCTACATCCCCTACAAGGACCAGAGCAAGGCACCGGTATTCGACACTGCGCTCGACGACTTCAATTTCTCGCAGCTCTTCGCCGAGAACCGCTACATCGGCAATGATCGCATCGGCGATGCGAATCAGCTCACGCTTGCGCTGACGTCTCGCTTCCTCGACCACCAAACGGGCGCTGAACGATTGCGGCTCGCTGTCGGACAGCGGTTCTACTTTGCCGATCAGCGCGTGAGCCTGAACGAGCCGTTGCGCTCGGCATCGTCGTCGGACTTTCTGGTTTCCGCGGAAGGCCGGTTGAGCGACGCATGGTCGCTCGCGGGCCTTCTGCAATACAACTTCGACAACGCGGAAGTCGAGCGCTTGAACCTCGGCGTTCGCTATACGCCATCGCCGGGTCGCGCGCTGAACGCGACGTGGCGCTTCACGAGAACTTTCCTGGATCCCACCGGCGCCATCGAGCAGATCAAGCAGATCGACCTCTCCGGACAATGGCCAGTCAGCGATCGGTGGACGCTGATCGGACGATGGAACTACTCGTTCACCGACCGCAAGACGCTGGAGGGCATCGCGGGCATCGAGTACAATGCGGACTGCTGGGTGCTGCGTGTCGTCGGGCAGCGGCTGACGACGACCACGCAGCAGGCGACGACGTCCGTATTCGTGCAGCTGGAACTAAACGGACTTGCCCGCGTTGGTACGAGCCCGCTCGAGCTCTTGCGTCGAAGCGTGCCCGGGTACCTGCCCACCAACGACCCGTCATTGCGAGATCGCGACCGCCGTCTCGATCCGCTTCCCGAGTTCTAGCACAGGAGTGCCGCTGATGGCCCTACGCCGTCTCGACCATTTGCTCTTCACGGCATTGCTGCTCGTCGCAGCGGCCGCATCCGCGCAGGCCCCGGCGCCCGCAACACGCAGCTCTGCGACCGTCACGCTCGACCGCGTTCTGGTTGTCGTCAACGACGAAGCGATCACGCAATGGGATCTCGGCGAGCAGCGCCGGATCATGCTGTCGCAGTTGAAGGCGTCGAACATCACGCCGCCGTCGAACGACGTTCTCGACAAGCAGGTACTCGAGCGGCTGATCGCCGAGCGCTCGCTGCTGCAATTCGCGAAGGAGACAGGCATCCGGGTCGACGACACGACAGTCGAGCGCACGATCCTGCGCGTCGCGGAGGAGAACAAGCTCAAGCCGGACGAGTTCCGCAAGCTGCTCGAGCGCGAGGGGGTCGCCTACAGCAACTATCGCGAGGACATCAGGCGGCAGATCATCGTGCAGCGCGTCCGCGAGCGCGAAGTGGACAGCAAGATCACCGTGTCCGATGCCGAACTGGACAACTATCTCGCCACGCTCGCCCTACAGGGTGGCGAGGACGAATACATGCTGTCGCACATCTACGTGACGGTTCCTGAACAGGCGACGCCCGATGTCGTCGAGCAGCGTCGGCAACGGGCGTTGCAGGCACTCGCCGAGGTCAACGCGGGCAAGGACTTCGCGCAGGTGGCGGCTTCGTACTCGAATGCGCCCGACGCCTCGTCAGGTGGAAACCTGGGGTGGCGCACCGCCGCGCGGCTGCCCACGATCTTCACCGACATCGTTCGTGCGATGAAGCCTGGGCAGGTATCGAACCTTCTACGGTGCGCGGGCGGGTTTCACATCGTCAAGCTCGCCGACGTGCGAAGCCGCAATCAACCGACCGTCGTCGATCAGACGCACGCGCGACACATCCTCGTGAAGGTCAACGAGACGACATCGGAAGCCGACGCGAGGACGCGCATCGATCGCCTCAAGGACCGTCTCGCCAGCGGGGCCAAGTTCGAGGACATCGCGCGCGTCAACTCAGAGGACGCCTCGAGCGTCCGCGGGGGAGACCTGGGCTGGATCTCGCCGGGCGACACGGTGCCCGATTTCGAGCATGCGATGAATCTGCTCGCGGTCAACGAAGTGTCGGCGCCGGTGCGTACGCCGTTTGGCTGGCACCTGATCCAGGTGCTCGAGCGCCGCAAGCAGGACGTGACCCAGGAGCGGCGCCGCGAACAGGCACGACAGGCACTGCGGCAGCGGAAGAGCGACGAGCAGTTCGAGGACTTCGTCCGGCAGCTTCGCGACCGTACGTACGTCGAGTACAAGGCGGACGAGCGGTAGCGCTGCGCCGTTCGCAGATGCGCTTTCGGCGGCGCTGCGGTGTACGCTGGCTGCCGGCTGCTTACGAAGGAGGCAGGATGGCGACCCGCGCAAGCCGGATCGCCGCCGGCGACGCGAGCTTGAGCGCGATTCGCAGCTGATCGAAGCGGTCGTCTCCATGACCCGCGCATCGGATCAGCGCACCGGCCTTCGTCATCTCCATCGCATTGCGCTTCGACTCCGCGATCACGCGCCAGTCGGAAGTCGCCGCGACACGCGCACCGATGGAAACCGAGGCCAGGGGCGCATCGGCGGGGAAGCCCAAGACGAACGCGCCGATCGAACCGTCGGCAAGCGCGAGGCCGGTCGGAGAAATCAACGTCACAGATGCAGAGCGATCGCCGCGCACTTCGAGTGCGCCCGGCATCGGGTGCGCGGTGCCCGCTTCGGCGCTCCAGCCGTCGTCGTCCGCATGCAGCGGCGTCCCGAATGTCCATAGGCGAGAGCGACGCGGGAGTCCGCAGCGAGCGAGCAGGAAGTCGCGTGCCGCTTCCTCGAGCGGCGTGTTCCGCCAGGCCGTGTGGCTCGCGTAGCCCGGATCGTCCGCGTGCTGGCCGTTGGCTCCGTTCCACGCCATCGGCGAGACGAAGCGCGCACCCGCATTCCACAGATCGCGGAGCGCGCGATACGCGTGCTCGTAGGTGGGTCGCGTGTCGGGATGGCGAAGATCGGCCGTGTTGAATTCGACGATCGCAAATCCGGGATCGATCGCGGCGAGCCCGTCGAACAGCGTTCCTCCGTCTTCCATGTCGATCGAGTTCGTCGCGGCTTCGCCGTAGACGATCGCGCCGAGATGTCCCGAGCGCGGCTTCGACCCTTCGAGGCAGACGCCACCGGAATCGTAGTTCTTCACGGGACTCGTGAGCGCGCGAGCGAGCGGCATGCAGCCGGGCGCGGGTGCCATCAGTCCTTGCGACGACCAGATGCGATCGGCCGGCATTCCCGCTTCGACGAGCCACGCCGCGAGGTCGTCGTGGTGCAGAGCGACGAGATGCCGCCTGAACACTTCCCACTCACCCACCCACGGATCCTCCCAGAAGGGGGCGGACGGATCGCGTGAAAACGCGCGCGGCGGATCGACGTCCTCCCACGTACGAAACCTCATTCGAGCCCGCGCTGCGCATTCGTCGAGCGACAGCGGCGTGCGGCGATAACTCGCAAGGTCGGGCGCGCCTTCATCGGGATCGCCGGCGTAGGGGCCCGTGCCTGCAAGCCAATGCCGGAATTGCCTCAGCGTGCCCGGGTTGTAGTCGTACCACTGCGCCTCGGCGAAGAACGGATTGATGTACACGTCCGGATCGAGGTTCACCCCGATGAAAAGTCCCGGGTGCTGCTGCATGAACTCCATGAGTGGCTTTGCGGCCTGCTGCAGATTCCGCTTCTTGTAGCGCCGCACGTCGGCCGCATACACGTTGAGCGTCAGCGCGCGGGCGAGCTCCGGCGAATCGTGCGAGCCCGGCAGATGCTTCAGGTAATCGTCCGGCATCACTTCGTCCTGCGCATTCCACTGGCAGTTCGCCGGATCTTCCTCGAGGCGGTCGGTGAGATCCCACTCGGGCACGCTGCCCGTGGCGTCCGACCAGATGCCTCCGTTCAGCGTGATGAGCACGGGCAGGCGCCGCGCACGCGCATCGGCGAGAACGTGTGCAAGCGCGTCATCGGCGACGGCTCGGCCACCGTGCGTTCGACGCGTGTCGAAGGCGGGGTCGAACCGATGGTCGTCGCGCGCGCCGGTCGTGGTACGCAGATAGAGGATCGGTACGCGCATCCCGATGCGAATGGTCGAAGACACATAGGCCGCATAG
>JBKPOL010000530.1:0-5203 GCA_046733075.1 Pseudomonadota bacterium
CGATCAGGTGATGCTTGGCGTCGACCGCGGCCTGCACGTTATAGCCCACCACGCCAGTACCCTTCGCTTGCGAGATCATCGAACGTGAGTCGGGATCGGTCTGCGACAGTTGCCGGTCGGGCTGCTGCTTCAACTCCTCTCGGATCGCCTCATGCGCCGCATCTGCTCGCGTAGCGTCTTGATCTTCTCCTGCAGCCGCTCGGTCTTGGCCTCAACTTCAGCCGGTTGCGTACGGTCGGCGGTCTCCAATGCCTCTAGGTAGCGCTGGATGCTTTGTTCGATCTGCTCTTGACGCTTATCGACCTTGCCGGGCGTGAAGTTGCGGTCGCGACTGTTGACCGCCTTGAACTTACTGCTGTCCACGGCGACGATGGCATCGAGCCTTCGGTAGGTAGCGTTGGCAATCCCTACGACAACGCGCTCGCCGAGACGATCATCGGTCTCTACAAGACGGAACTGATCCACCGACGCGGACCGTGGCGGAACGTTGAAGCCGTTGAGTTCGCCACGCTGGAGTGGGTGCACTGCTTTAATCATCGCCGACTTCTCGAGCCGATCGGCAACGTGCCCCCGGCAGACTTTGAGGCGTCCTATCATCAGTCCACGAGTCAGTTGCCAATGGCGGCCTGACTCAAACTCGGAGGCCTCCGGAAAAGCCGGGGCGGTTCACAGCGCGGGCCGACCGGGATTGCGTCAGGCACGGTTCGGTGCCTGCTGAAGGTCGAGCGTCAGATGCACGACGCCGGTCTCGCGCCGTTGCCGCAATGGCAGGCCACTGCGTGAAAAGACGGCTAGCATCGGCGCGTTGCCGGGCAGCACGTCGGCCTCGAAACTTTCGATGCCGGACCCGCGCGCGATCGCGACGAGGTGCGCCAGCAGGCGTCCCGCCAGACCGAGCCCCTGGTAGTCCTCTTCGACGGTGAACGCGACTTCGGCATTCCGGTTCCCGTAGCCGACGTAGCTTGCGCTGCCGATGACGACCTCATCGCCTGAAACGGGGATCGTTGCGATCAGCAGAACGTCGCGCGTGAAATCCATGGTCCCGATCTTCGCAAGATCGGTCGCGCTCAACTCGTGTTTGAAGGTGAAGAACCGCGTATAGATCGATTCCCGATCGAGCTGTCCAAACGCCTTGACGAGCCGATCGCGATCATCCGCGCGCACGGCTCGTATCGTTACCACGACGCCATTGCGAAGTGTGTCCTCGACTGCGAAATTGCGCGCATCCATCATCGCGTTTCCTGGGCAGCATCGAGCAGCGCGGCGATTGACCTGTGCCGGTCGGGCTTCATTGTGAGTGGTAGCGGCGCGATGGGCGGCAGCGTTGCCAACACTCGCTCGGCGACCAGGTGGCGCTCGAGGCGCTGGTGCGATATGTGGGAAGAGCCCGGAACTCGCGCGGGACCCCCAGCGACCTCGTCGTTATGATTCCCGAAGCCAAGATCCAGTGCGCAATCAATCGTTGCGGTGCATGCTTTGTTCGCTGCGCGTTTGGCACGACCCACAGTATCGTGTGTCATGGTCGTCGTGGCACGTCGGTGGTATTGCCGTAGCGGCAGTAGCTACCGTCATCGGGTGCCTCGAGCGACGTAACGTTTTGTGCCATTAGCACCCTTGCATAGTCCGGCCATACCATGTTGGGGTCGGCGGGTGCGCGGAAGCCTTCGGGCAGGATCCGCGGCACGCCGCGCGCTTTGTCAGCAGCGTTTGTGAGCCACGCCTGTTCGCCGCCCAAATGGACGCCCTCATAGATTGCGACGGCATCGAAGCGGCCGACATTGCTCTCCTTCATCGCGATCACCATCAGCCGGTCGGCTTGGTCGCGCGTGCACTTCTGAGACCAATAGAGATAGTCGTGAATGATCGCGGCACGGCTGTACTGGCCCGTCGGCGTGAGCGCCAGCGGCGGGCCCCAGAATTCAGATGGAACGCTGGCGAGATCCGTGACGAACCCCGCGGGAACGACAATGCGTTCGCTCGTATCGCCGATGATGTAGACGAGCGGCGCAAGCAGGATCCAGTTTTGATTGTCGCCGAACCCGAGCAAGGGCCTGCTCGGCGGCGTCTGCTGTCCGGCCGCCGCAACGGCGAAGTTCATCGCGACCAGAGCTACGAAAACGCGGAGCGCGCGCGGAGCCAATGCGGTACCCATGGGTCACTCCCACCATATTGTGATGCGCTCACGATAAGTCCTCTTCAGTCGCGAGGCAACATGAATAGCCAGTGGCTTCTCAGGGTCGCGCACACCGTAGCGCTTAGGTTGGAACTCGAGGGCACAGACCGGCTGAGTTCGGTCTACTTCGATCCGGCTCGGATGCCGTGCGACGTCGCGAACGTCGCGGCGCTGGTCGGTCGCCACGTGGTTTCCTGCTGTGCACCCCGAGTCGCATCTTCTACCAGACCCACGTGTTTCCGACCTTGCGCTTGCAGCGACGAGTGCACGAGGTCTACGTCGCGCTGGTATGACGTGACGGCGAAAAAGTGGGCGTCCTGCTCAATGTGCCAGGGGGCGCACCGAGGGCTTGCGCGACGTGTCGGGCTGGGTGCTCGTGCCGATGCGCCAAGGCGACGAGCTCGAGAACGAAATTCTCAAGGCCCGCGAAACAGCGGAAGCCTCGTCGAGGGCGAAGGACCAGTTCCTCGCCCTCGTCTCCCACGAGCTGCGCTCGCGATGACATCCTCGACGACGTGCACTCGAGACCGGCAAGCTGCGCCTGGAATTTGCTGAACTGATGCGAGGCCGATCTTGAGCAGCGTTCTCGAGGCGTCGGCCCCGCGGCGCATGCCAGGTCCGTCGAGCTCGAAGGCGACCTGCCGAGCGAAACGCTGCTGGTTCGAGGAGACCCGACCCGGCTCCAGCAGGTGTTCTGGAACATCGTGGAGAACGTCGTGACATTCGAGCCGCCAGGTGGCTCCGTGGGGGCTACGATGCGCCCGAGCGACGCGTAGGTCGAGGCGGCGATCAGCGATACGGGCCGCGGCATCTCGCCAGAGTTCCTTCCCCACCTGTTCGAGCGTTTCCGGCAGGAGCACGCAGCGCCGCATCGGGCCGAGAGCGGCGGCCTCGGACTTGGCATGGCGATCGCTCGCACGTTGGTCGAGCTGCACGGGGGGAGCATCTCGGCGAGCAGCGCGGGGCCGGGGGAGGGGAACACCTTCACCGTGCGGCTGCCCGCGGTGCGGCGCGCGCGCCGGAGGTCGTTGGGTCGTGACGCGATTCGCGATCCGCAACGACGCTGCGAAGGGACGGTGCCCGACCGGCACACCGCCCTTGATGCCGCCGGAAAACGTTACTGCGGCTTGCGTCCTCTCGTATCCGACGAGCGCTTCAACTGCGCGCGTCGCAGGTCCTCGGTAGCGGCGCGGTCGACCGCCGCCGGATCACCGGTCACGACCACGCCGTAACACACGCGGGCATGCGCGACGGTCATCTTCTCCTCGCGCACGTCGTCCAGCACGGCTAGTGGATCGCGCTCGAGAGGATCGCCGTGTCCGCCTCCGCCGGCGAGGCGCACGCGCAACACGTCGCCGTCGTTCACGATCGTCAGGAACTTCGCGGGGCAGCGTTCTTCGTTGCCGTCCGCGCGCAGCATCGACACCTCCGAAGGCGCGCCGCACCCGCCGCCATCCAATCCATAAGGCGGGTGATCGCGGCGATCGGAACGGATTTGTAGCGTCGCGCGATTCGCCTTGAAGCGGAGATGACGCTCGAGCGCGAGCCCGCCTCGAAAGCGTCCCGGTCCGCCTGAATCGGGCACGAGCGCGTATCGCTCGACGACGATCGGCTGATCGGCTTCGATCATCTCGGCGGGTGCGTTCGAGTAATTGACGAGGGTGCCCGTGCAGGCGTCCATCCCATCGCGATCGGGTCCGCCTCCCCACGATGCGAGCAGGAACTCCAGATACACGTGCGATTCACCATTCGCATCGACGCCACCGAACGAGATGCCGACATCCGGCGCGTTCGACCCGCACGCCGGAAGGATATCGGGCACGGCCTGGGCAAGCGCACCGAAGATCGCGTCGCCAATGCGGATGCCGCTGATGCCCCGCGCGGCGACCGCGGCCGGCATGCGCGGGTTCACGACCGTGCCTTCGGGTGCGATCACTTCGATAGGTCGGAAGTAGCCAGCGTTGTTTGGAATCGCGAGGTCGACGATCGAGCGGACGCACGCGAGCGCCGTGGACAGCGTGAACGGATAGACGCAGTTTATCGCGCCACGCACCTGCGGAGCCGAACCCGTGAGGTCTATCGTCATGCTCTCCTCGCGGATCGTCACTGTGGCAACGATCGGGATCGGATCGGGATCCACGCCGTCGTTGTCCAGATGATCGACGAAGCGCCATGTCCCCTTCGGCAGCTTCGCGATCTCCGCGCGCGTAAAGCGCTCGGTGTAGTCAAGGAGATCGCGGCAATACTGCTCGAATTCCGCAGCGCCATAACGCTGCGCCAGCTTGAGCATCTCGCGCTCTCCGACAACGCACGCGGCCACGAGCGAGCGGATGTCGCCCAGCACCTTGTCGGGCACGCGCACGTTCTTCTCGATGAGCCGCTCCATCGTCTCGTCCGGCTCGCCTTCGCGCCAGATCCGCGACGCGGGAATGCGCAAGCCCTCCTGATAGATCTCGGTCGAGTCGCTCGCGTTGCCGCCTGGAATGCGGCCGCCGATGTCGGTCATGTGCGCAAGCGCGACCGAGTAGCCGATCAGCTTGCCGTCGTGGAAGATGGGCTTCACCAGCACGATGTCGGGCAGATGCGTGCTCCCGTCGTAGGGGTCGTTGGTGATGAACAGATCACCCGGCCGGATGCGATCGCAATAGGCGCGGACAACCGCTTTGACGGCAAAGGGCATCGCCCCCAGGTGAAACGGCAGGCACGTGCCCTGCGCGATGAGCTGACCGTCGGCGAGAAAGAGCGCCGTCGAGAAGTCGAGCGCTTCCTTCACCACAAACGAGCGCGCGGTGCGATAGATCGTGAGCGCCATCTCGTCGGCGAGTGCGACGAGTGCGTTCTTGATGAGCTCGAGCGCGAAGGGATCGCGCGCAATGGACGGCGCGGCGGCGGCGAGTTCGGAAGCGTCCTTGAGGTTCGTCATGGGCCGTGCGCTACTCGAGCTCGATCTCGATCGTGTCCCAGGTGGTGAGCCGGACCCGTCCATCCGGCGGCACCACCGTCGTGCTGTCGAATTCGTCAATCAGGAGC
>JBKPOL010000531.1:0-2889 GCA_046733075.1 Pseudomonadota bacterium
CTCGCCATAGCGAACGCCCATCGCAATCGCGTAATCGAACTGGACACCGGGCTCGGACGCGAGGGGAATGACAACGAAATCGACATTGGGCACCCGCTTCGCGTAATAGCCGGCGATCGGCCCCCACGCGACAACCGCGTCGACCTTGCCCTGCGCGAGCTCCTTGACGATGATGTCGCCCGGCGATGCATCGGGATCGGGAGACATCATTGCGTACGGTCTCGCTTGTGCCTCCATTCCGTGCTTGACGAGCCACAGCGAAGCGGGCGATTTGTCGCCGACGGCAATTCGCAGACGGCCCCGGACTTCGGCAGGCAGCGCGAACAGGTCCGCACCGCTCTTGAGGCCGTCGAGTCCCTTGCCCTTCGGAAAGACGAGCGCATACGTGGAGCGGTAGTAGGGAGCAGTCACCCATGCCTGATCGAACCCGGCAGGGACACTCATCACCACGTCGCAGCGGAACTCCTCGCCGGGCAGTCGGTAGCGCAGCGTGTTGCGGATGAAGTTCATCCGCTGCGGAAACGCGTAGTTCTGGACCGGGAGTCCGAGCTTCTCGGCGAACAGCGCGGCGATGCGGTTTTCGAAGCCTTCGCCGCTCGAGTTCGCAAACGGGAGATTGCTCGGATCGATGCACGGTCGAAACGCCGACCGCGGTTCGTCGGCACGTGCAACCGACGCGGCCAGCGCCAGCACGGCAAACATGGCGACGCGCCCGGCACGCCGCCGCGCACCGCATCCTGTGCGCGCTTGAAAGTGCGAGGCGGCCGTCGTCATGGCTTGATTTCTTCCACCTTCGCTCGCGTGATGTCGCCGTTGGAGCGACCTTTCAGATAAGCGTAGAGCTGGTCGAGGTTCTCCATCACGATGGGGCTCGTCTTGAAGCTCATCATGCCCTTGTCGAGACGTCCCTCGGTGACCGTCGTCTTGAAGTCGTCCTTCGACAGCGTTTTGAGGCTCTGGACGAGTGACGGCCCGACGAGGCCTTCCTGATTGGCCCCGTGGCAGCGATCGCACGCGGCGGCGCGCCACGCGCGAAAGCCCTTCATCGTCTCCGAGTCCACCTTGTAGCCGTCGACGACCTTGTACAACGGTTCGCCGGTCCCCGGTGCGGCGGGTGCCGCCTTCTGAGCGAGGAGGGTACCAGGCACGAAAAGCGTTGCGACGAGGATCGACGCCACTCGTCGCGCAAAATGGATTATGCGCATCCGTCGTTCACCATTGGTTGTACTGAGGCGGAATTCAACGCTGAGAACGCCGCGCCACGGCAGAGTTTCACCCAAGACGCGGCGAGTCGACAAAAAGTCGCCGGCGCGGGTATGTCGCGCCGGCGAGCGGAGGAAATACAGTTGACTACGGCAGCGCAAATACGGTCAGCGAACCGCCGAGATCCGTGTAGTCACGAAGCTCCTTGTAGCCGCCGACGGCACCCAGTCCTTCCTGGTCCTTCTCGAGGCCCGCCGCCATGCCGATTCCGGCCCAGCCGCCGATGCCCGAATACACGCCCAAATATTGCTTGCCCTTGTGCTCATACGTGAAGACGTTGCCGATGATGCCGGACGGCGTCTTGAACTTGAACAACTCCTTGTTGATGTCGTTCGCGTCGGTGCACTTCAGGTAGCCTTCGAGCGTGCCGTAGCATGCGATCCCGCCTTCGGTGACGAGGACGCCGCTCCACACCGAAAACTTCTCGGCCTTGGACTGCACGATCTTGCCCTGGCCGGCGTCCCATACGATCAGGTTGCCCATGTTCGTTCCGCCGGGAGCCGGGAACATCGACAGCGTGGCACCGACGTACGGCTGTCCGGCGACGTAGTCGACCTTGAACGGCTCGTAGTTCATGCAGACGTGATTGGTCGGCACGTAGAAGCGGCCGTTCTTCGGATTGAACGCAGCCGGCTGCTGGTCCTTCGAGCCGAGCGCGGCAGGGCAGACGCCCTTCGTGTCGACGTCAGGACCGTTCTTCGCCGTCGAATACTTCGCGACGACCTGCGGCCGGCCGGTCTTCATGTCGACGTTCGTAGCCCAGTTGACCGCGGGGTCGAACTTCTCGGCGACGAGCAGCGCGCCGTTCGTCCGATCGAGCGTGTAGCCGAAACCGTTGCGGTCGAAGTGGACGAGCGCCTTCGTCGGCTTGCCCTTGACGTTGATGTCCGCGAGGATCATCTCGTTGATGCCGTCGAAGTCCCACTCGTCGTACGGCGTCATCTGGAACGCCCACTTCGCCATGCCGGTGTCGACGTCGCGCGCGAAGACCGTCATCGACCACTTGTTGTCACCCGGGCGCTGCGCCGGATTCCACGTCGACGGATTGCCCGTTCCGTAGAACACCAGGTTCAGGTCCTTGTCGTAGCTGTACCAGCCCCAGGTCGTCCCGCCGCCGATCTTCCACTGGTCGCCCTGCCACGTCTTCAGCGACGAATCCTTGCCGACGGGCTTGAGCGCGCCGTCGGTCCACGTCATCGTCTTGTCGGGGTCGATCAGCATCTCGGCATCCGGCCCGGTGCTGTACGCTTTCCACACGAGCTTGCCGCTGTTGATGTCGTATGCGGCAAGAAAACCGCGCACGCCCCACTCGCCGCCGGATATGCCGGTGATAACCTTGTCCTTGAACACGTGCGGCGCGTTGGTGTTGACGGCACCCAACTTCGGATCGCCGTTTTTGACGGACCACAGGACTTTTCCGTTGTTCGCGTCGAGCGCGACGAGCGTGCTGTCCGCCTGCTGAAGAAATACCTTGTTTTCCGCGTACGCGAGTCCGCGATATACAGTGTCGCAGCACATCTGCGGTATCACGGCGGCGTCCTGCTTCGGCTCGTAGCGCCATTTGATCTTTTGCGTGTCGAGATCGATCGCGAAAACCTTATTGGGAAACGGCGTGTGCAGGTACAT
>JBKPOL010000532.1:0-5566 GCA_046733075.1 Pseudomonadota bacterium
GCCTTCATCAAGTCGTCGAGCGCCTTGTTCTTCGCACGATCACGCAAGTCCGGAACCCGCAGCACGATCTCGCGCCAGCGCTTGTCGCCGGAATTGCCCGGAGCGCGGTTCGGATGCGCGCGCCGGTACGCGGCCATGAACTCGGCCTTCTCGGCCGCCAGAAAGTGGCAAGTCTCGAGGATGCGTTCAATATGTGCCGCGGGAATCGGAACGCTATAGCTCGGATTGGTGATCTGCGAGATGAAGCTGCGGTTCTTTCCAAGCGCCTCCGCCAGCCGCAATCGGGTTCCGGCAGGACGATTTTCCAGCACCTGCTGCAGAACGCGCTTGTATTCAGTGACGGCGGACGAATCCCCGACCGGTCGTGAAGCGTTGGTTGCGCGCTCCATTATGCTTTCGGCTCGTTTCGCTCCATTATGCTTTCGGCTCGTTTACGCGGTAGCGCGCGATGGCCGCTTTCACGCGAGCGACGGCCGAGGGCGCGACTGAAAGACAACGCAATCCCACGCTGAGCAACGCCGGTATGCAGCGCACATCGCCAGCCATATCGCCGCACAAGCTTACCGGGATACCTTGTGCGTCGGCGCGCTGCACGACTTCACGGATCAACCGTAAGACCGCCGGCTGCAACGGATCCTGCAACGGAGCGAGAGGCGTCGAGTCCCTGCCGCTCGCGGTGACATATTGGATCAGGTCATTGGAGCCGATCGAAAAGAACTCCGCCTCGAACAGATCGATGGCGAGCGCCGCCGCGGGAACTTCCACCATCATGCCCAATTCAGGGCGCGCGCATCCGATTCCCTGCTTGCGCAAAGCCGCGACCGCGCCGTCGAGCAGCGCGCGCGCACGATCGAGCTCGCGTGGCGAGGTCACCATCGGCACCATGATCTTGAGGGGTCCCAGCAAAGCGGCGCGAGCGAGCGCGCGGAGCTGCATGATGAAGACGTCGGGATGCAGCAGGGAAAGCCGAAGACCGCGCATGCCCAGAAACGGATTGGCTTCCCCGTCGAGCGTATAGCCTGCAATGGCCTTATCGCCGCCGGCATCGAGCGTGCGCATCGTGACGGGACGCCCGTCGGCCCAGCGCAAAATGCGGCAATACGACTGGTACTGCCTTTCCTCGCTGACAATATCGTTCGCATCGCGCAGCAGCAACTCGGTGCGGACGAGCCCAACGCCATCGCAACACGCCGGATCGAACGCGTCCAGCTCGGTCGCGTCCGCCACGTTGACCAGAACCTGGACACGCTCACCGTTCGCCGTGGCAGCGGCCACGTTGAGATAGCGCGCCGCTTCCGCGCGCAGGATCTCGGCGCCCTGTTGACGCGATGCGAAGTCCACCGCCAGTTTATCGTCGGGTGAAAGGACGAGCATGGCATTGTCGGTGTCGATGATTGCTTCCGTATGACCCCGGAGATCCGCATTCTCGACTCCAATCAGCATCGGCACGCCGCGCGCGCGCGCGAGCATTGCCACATGAGAGTTCGGGCTTCCGTGCGTGAGCGCAACGCCGCCGCCGTCCCACGCAATCTCCAGGAATCGAGAAGGCGGAAGATCGGCTGCCACGACAATCGACCCGGGGGCGATTGGCGTTGCAGCGGCGCCATTGAGCGTGCGCAATACACGATCGCGCATGTCGCGCAGATCGGAAGCGCGCGCTCGGAAGTACAGGTCATCGGCTTCGTGATATTGGCGTATCTGCAATTTCATCGCCGCGTGCCAGCCGTCCTCGGCGCTATCGCCATGGGAAATGGCGTCGAATGCGGGCTCGGCGACGACCGGATCGGCGAGCATCGCGACTTGAAAGGCAAGGATGGTCTGGGCATCGTCGTCACCGGCTCGCTCCATCAGCGCCTCGAGCTCTACGCTCGCGGCAGCGATCGCGGCGTGCATGCGAGCCGATTCTTCCTCGGCGCTGCCCCGCTCACGTGAAACCGAGTGGGTATCGTCGGCGACGACGATCAACGGACCGCGGGCGAGCCCGGGCGAGACGGACGTGCCACGCAGACAGATGACCGCCCTCGTATCACCGTCCATTGTCGTCGTCGGCAAAGTCGCTTTCGACCAGTTTCACGAGCGCGGCGGTCGCCGCATCGGCGTCCTCGCCCTCCACAACAAAGTACAAGGTCGCCATGTGCGGCGTCTTCATCGCCATGACGCGCGCGATGCTCTTCGCGTCAGTCCAGGGACCCTGCTCGGCGAGCGCGATCCAGACGGCGGACTCGAAGCGCTTCGCCAGCTGCGTCAACTTGATCGCAGGTCGCGCATGCAATCCGCCCTCGTGCGTGAGCACGGCGCACGAGCGTGCCCGCGGCAGCGCACCGACGTTCATCGATTCGCTGGTCATCGCGCGTACAGCTCCTCGGCGGCGCGGCGCACGCGATCGAGCGTCGCACCGCTGCTCGATTCGGTCGCGGCCATCACGGCGCCTTCGACGATCGGACCGTTGCAGACCACGATCTTCGAACGTCGCTTCTCCGGGACCATTTCGATCGCCATCTCGCTGTTCGTTTCCGCGCCGCCCATGTCGACCATGATTACGACGCCGGCATCCGACCATGCGAGGTCGAGCGACCTGACGATCGCTTCGACGCTCGTGCCAAGCCCTCCGCCTGGATTGCCGCCGCACCACGCGAGCGGGACGTTCATCCCCACCATTTGACGGACCATATCAGCCGCGCCCTTCGCCACGTCAGGAGAGTGCGACACGATGACGATGCCAACGTTCTTGCTCATCCGCCACTCCGATTCGACGTTACAGTCGTGTCTCCAGAAAATCGCATACCGCTGCGACCATCAATTGCGACGATCGTGCGCCCGGGTCCATGTGACCTTGACTTCGCTCGCACAGGAACGAGGCTCGGCCGCGCTGCGCAATCATCGGGATCGTTCCGACGGCCGCTTCGTTCGCACGTTCGCGAACTTGGCGCAGCGAGCCCGCGCCATTGGCCGCACGCAGCTGATCGAGCGCAGGCACCAGCACATCCAGCATCGTCTTGTGCCCCACATCGGAGCGGCCGAGCGTCTTGATCACGGCGATCGCGTGCTCGCACGCCCGTACGACGTGCGCCTTCGTGACATCCTCGGGCTCGATGAGATGCTGGCCGATCGTGGCGAAAAGCTTCCCGTAGAGCGGACCGGACGCGCCGCCGACGCTCAAGATCAGCGTCTTGCCGACTTCTCTCAGTGCGGCGTCGATCGGCTGCGCGGATATGCCGTCGATCTTCGCGAGCACTGCTTTGAAACCGCGCTCCAGGTTCGTACCGTGATCCGCATCGCCGATCGCCCGATCGAGCTCCGTCAACTCGTCGGCGCTGTCGATCACCGTGGCGGCGATCGTGCGAATCAGTTCTTGCGTCGTGGGTTGATCGAATTTCATTGCATCAATGCGCCGGGAGCAGCGTTCGCCCCGCCGCATCGAAATACAACGGCTGGCGCAGCGAGATTCGCGCGCGCCGTCCGGGACGCCACGTCGAGTCCGGCGGCGCCAGCGTCACCAACCGGTGTCCGCTCATCCTCATGTGAAGGAAATTTTCGCTGCCCAGGTGCTCGACCATGATGACTTCGGCCGGACCATCAGCGGCGGCGATCAGCTCGATGTGCTCGGTCCGCGCGCCGACGTTGACGCTTCCATTCGGTGCGCCGTTCGCGGGAAGCGCATCGAGCGGCAGCAAGTTGATCGCCGGCGAGCCAAGCCGTGCAGCAACGTACGCGTTGACCGGCCGCTCGTAGATTTCCTGCGGCGTCCCAACCTGCACCAACGTTCCGCGATCCAGTATGCCGATGCGGCTTGCCATCGTCATCGCCTCGGTCTGATCGTGCGTGACGTAAAGCATCGTCGCGCCGAGATCGGCCTGGATATGCTTCAGCTCCACGCGGAGCTCGCCGCGCAGCTTCGCGTCGAGCGACGACAGCGGCTCGTCCATCAGATAGATCGCAGGACGCCGGACGAGCGCACGACCGATCGCGACGCGTTGCATCTCGCCACCCGAAAGGCGCGTCGCGGAATTGGCGAGCTTGTGGTCGATCCGCACCAGTTGAGCGATCCGTTGCACCCGCTTCATGATCTCCGCCTCGTCGAGGCGACGCGCGGGCGCACGCAGCGGAAAGGCCAGATTGTCGTACACCGTCAGATGTGGATAGAGCGAATACTGCTGGAACACGAACGACACGTCGCGGAGCGCGGGCGGCTCGGCCGTCGCGTCGCGGCCGTCGATCGAGATCATGCCGGCGTCGGGCTTCTCGAGGCCGGCGACCAGCCGGAGCAGCGTCGTTTTGCCGGCGCCCGTCGGCCCGAGCAGCACGACGAGCTCGCCGCTCGGCACGGTGAGGCTCACGTCCTTGGCGGCTTCAACGCCGCCAAAGCGCTTGGTGACACGATCGATGACGACTTCAGCCACGTGCGGTCTCCTCGAACAAGCGGCTCTTCAACGCGCGCCCCGAGACCGTATCGAAGACGGCGACGCGTTCTTTGGCGAACCGCAGGCCGACGTGGTCACGGTTGCGCAGACGCCGCGTCGATGGAATGCGCGCTTTCACCACGCCGTGCTTGGAATGAATCGTAACCACCTGCATGGTACCCATGTACTCGGTTCCGAAGACCTCGCCTCGAATGCCGCCTTCGTCGATCACTTCGACGTGCTCGGGCCGCACGCCGAGCGCCAATGCGCCATCGACGACGCCTTCCTGGAGCTCGGGCACGGCGATGGTCTCACCGTTCAGGCGTATCGAGTCGGCCCCCGGCGCGAGGCTCGCGTTGAAGCGCAGGAAGTTCATCGGCGGGCTACCGATGAAGCCGGCGACGTGCATCGTACGCGGACGATCGTAGATCTCCTGCGGGCTCGCAATCTGGTCGACGACGCCGTGATTCATCACAGCGATGCGATCGGCCATCGCCATCGCCTCGACCTGGTCGTGCGTGACGTACACGGTCGTCGCGTGGATGCGATCGTGCAACGCGCGGAGCTCGACACACATCAAATGGCGGAACTCCGCGTCCAGGGCGCCGAGCGGCTCGTCCATCATGAACGCCTTCGCCTGCCGGACGATCGCGCGGCCGAGGGCGACACGCTGGCTGTCGCCGCCGGAAAGGCCCGACACCGGACGATCGATCAGGTGCTGTATGCGCAGGAGTTTCGCGACCTCGTCGACCCGCTCGTCGATCTCGCGCCGCGGCACGCCCTGGCACTTGAGTGGAAAGCCGATGTTGCTGCGGACGTTCATGTGCGGATACAGCGCGAACAGTTGGAACACGAAGCCGATGTCGCGCTGGGATGCGCGCTTGAACGTCACGTCGTCGCCGTCGAGCAGAATCCTGCCCGACGATGGGAGCTCCAGCCCGGCGATCATGCGCAACGTCGTCGTCTTGCCGCAACCGGATGGCCCCAACAGCACGAAGAACTCGCCGTCCGCGATCGTGAACGACGACTCGCGCACGGCGACGAAGTCGCCGAAGCGCTTTTGCAGGTTGTCCAAGCGTATCTGGGCCACGGGCGTTACTCCGGGAAATGGCTGGTGACGAGGAAGCCGACGGTACCCGCGATGATCACCGCGAACGACCACGTAT
>JBKPOL010000533.1:0-8992 GCA_046733075.1 Pseudomonadota bacterium
CGGTTAACCCCGTCTCGCCCACTAGACCAAGGGTGTTCGCGACCGCATGGGGACGAACGCGGGGTCGGCGAGCGCGGTCAACTCGACGAGCCATGCGCCGTCAGGATGCGTTTCGAGCAGGTCGGTCGCCACCTGCAATGCGAGCCGAGACTTCCCGCATCCGCCGGCGCCCGTAAGCGTCAGTAGGTTCGTGGTGTCGAAATGCGCGATGACCTCTGCGATTTGAGTCTCCCGGCCGACGAAGCTCGTCGCGGGACGCGGCAAGTTGTGAGGCACCGATGCGAGCGTGCGTAGCGGCGGAAACGTACCGCGAAGATCGGCGTGTCACACCTGGTAGACATCGACTCGCGACGAAACCCCGCGCAACCGCACACGTCCGAGGCGCAGCAGGTCGACGCCCTCTGGGTAGCGCCTTTCCGCGCGATCGACGAAAGCCTGAGTCACCAGCAACTGACCTCCGTGCGCGGCATCCATTACGCGTGCGGCGCAGTTCACAGAGGGCCCAAAATAGTCGCCGTCGCGTGACTCGGCCGCGCCGCAGTGGAGGCCGCAGCGAATCTTCAGCGCGAGTTCGGTTCCGCTGGCGATCTTCTGGATACTTCGTTGCAGCTCTATTGCGGCCGCTAACGCCTCGAGGCATTGGAACACAGCGTACAGACCGTCGCCGGTCGTCTTGACCACACGGGCCGCCTGTCTCGCCGACCACCGCGCTGCATACTGTGTCATGACGCGCGAGCGCAGCCGCCATCAGATTGGGATGCTCTTCCCACAAGCGACTGCTGTCCACGATGTCCGTGAACAGAAAAATGGGCAACGGGCACGGGTACTTCGGCATTTAGGGACCGTCCCAGGACCAAGCACTGGTCGCGACCGGGGTCATGGTCGCAAGGAGCCGAGCGGTCGGCATGCGTCCCATTCTAGACATTCGTCAGTTGGCTCGCGACGTGACCGACAAACGTGCGCTGCGGAGACAAAGTGCTGCCGCCAAGACGAGCGAGCACCCGAACGAGTTGAGGAAAGCCGCCTGGCTGGAAGCCCGGAGCGCGTTCAGCCTCGTCGCGCGCACGCGACGATGCGGTCGATCGCCTCGGCACATTCGGCGAGGGGAGGCACGAGTGCGATGCGAATCCGGTTCGCGCCCGGATTCCCGCCGTGCGCCGGCCGCGCAACGAAGCTGCCGGGCAGCACGGTGACGTGCTCATCGGCGTAAAGCCGTTTCGCGAACGCCACATCATCACCGGGCGTCTTTGCCCAGAGATAGAAAGCGGCTTCCGGCATTTCGCACGACAGCACCGGCGAAAGTACCGGCGTCAACGGAAGGAATTTCTCGGCGTACTCCCGGCGATTGGCAATGACGTGCGCCTCATCGCCCCATGCGGCAATGCTGGCGGCGGCGACCGCGCCGGACATCGCGGAGCCGTGATAGGTCCGGTATTGCAGGAACCCGCGCAAAAGCGTGCGGTCGCCGGCCGCATAGCCCGAGCGAAGTCCCGGTGCGTTCGACCGCTTCGACAGGCTGCCGAAAACCACGAGCCGCGGAAAGCCGTCGCGGCCGAGTAGGGATGCTGCACCGAGACCGCCTAACGGCGGCTTGCTCTCATCGAAGTAGATCTCGGAATAGCATTCGTCGGAGGCGATGACGAACCCATAGCGATCGGACAGTGCGAAGAGAGTGCGCCATTCATCGAGGGTGCTCACACGACCGGTCGGGTTGTCCGGCGAGCACACATAGAGCAGTTGGGTGCGTGTCCAGACGTCCGCCGGAACCTGCTCCCAGCCGTGCTCGAATCGCAATTCCGCATCGGCGTTCACACAGTAGGTTTGCGCGCCCGCAAGCAGCGCCGCGCCCTCATAGATTTGATAGAAGGGATTGGGGACGACGACGGTTGCACCCGGCCGACTGCCGTCGATCATCGCCTGGCCGAAAGAAAAGAGTGCCTCCCGGCTGCCGAGAACGGGCAGCACTTCGCTCGCCGGATCGAGCGCGGCAAGTCCATGGCGTCGACGCAGCCACTGCGCGATCGTCTCACGCAATGCAATACTGCCGATCGTCGTGGGATAATTGGCGAGACCCGTAACCGCACCGGCAGCAAGCGCATCGAGAACAAGCTTCGGTGTCGCGTGCTTCGGCTCGCCGATCGACACATTGATGGCGCGTTTCGCGCCGTTCGGAACGATACCCGCGTGCAATGCACGCAGCCGCTCGAACGGATAAGGCTGCAACTGCCGCAGCAACGGGTTCATGCGGGAAGCTTGGGCGACACCGGGAAAAGGCGGCGATTATATCGATGAGATTCATTTCGGCGCTTGCGACGTTCGTCGCGGCCGCGGCGCTCGCGGGCGTTGTCGCATACTGGGGTTGGCAAGCGCTCGGACCTTCCGTCGTGCATGTTGGAGTCCCCGAGCCCGCGAATCCGGCGGCCACCATCGTCGCGGCGAACCTGTTCGGGCGCGATGCACAAGCCGGCGGCGCACCGCTCGCGTCGAACAATCCGGTGCTCGGCAACGATACGCGCCTGCTCGGCATCATCTCTGAAGACGATCGTCACGGCTACGCGCTCTTCCGGGGTCCCGCAGGCGCGAGGCTCGTCGCGCAAGGTCAGGAGGTAGCCTCGGGCGTCGTGCTCGTGTCGATCGATACGAGCGCGGTGACAATTCGCGATGGTGCGGGCGAACGACGCATGCCGCTGCGTACCGAGCCCTCGGGCGATGCTACTTCCACGCCGCGTGCGCCGTCCGCGGTACCCGCGCCGTCCCTCGCCGCTGCACGTGTCGCTCCCAGCCGGAGCTGCGCGCCTCCTGCCGGATTCTCGGGCACGGTCGTACGGCTGAACACGGAATTGATGAGCGGCGCGGGCGGCGACTCCATGCAGTGGAATCGCTTGCTCGCGCCCGTTGAAGGCGGTCTCGTCGTCCGCGAAGACAATGGCTTTGGCGCGATGCTCGGTTTGAAGACGGGCGATCGCATTGCCCAGGCGAACGGCATCGCGTTGAGCGTTCCCAACGACGTGAGCACCGCGATCGTGCGGCCGCTCGTGGGCAACCAAGGAGTGAGGCTCATCGGATCGCGGAACGGCCTCACACAGGAGATGTGGCTCGCCAACGTCGCGTGCGCGGGATGAGTCGCGTGCAACAACGCCGCGACAACCATCGCGAGCCAAACTACTTACCGTCGAGTGGCCCCTGCGGCAGCCAGTCGAGCAACGCCAGGGGATTCGCGATCCAGCCCGTCGCCGGCCAGTCGTCAGCGGATCCGCTCTCGCCGAGATATCCGTACTCCGCGGCAATCGTTGCCATTCCGGCGGCATTGCCGGCGATGACGTCGCGCAGATCGTCGCCCACATAGACGCATCGGAGTGGATCGACGTCGAGCTGGGTCGCGGCGTGCAGCAGGGGTGCCGGATGCGGCTTGGGATGCGCCGTCGTATCGCCCGAAACAACGACCGCTGCGCGCGGAGCAAGGCCGAGCGCCGCCACCACGGGCTCCGTATAGCGCTGTGCCTTGTTCGTGACGATGCCCCAAAGCAAGCCGCGCGCGTCGAGCTGGTCGAGCAGTTGCGCAGCGCCATCGAACAAGGCGGTGGTGTTCGCGAGACCGGCTGCGTAGTACTCCAGAAACTGCTCCCGCAATCGCGGATATTCGGGGTCGTCGGGCGTCACGTTCATGCCCGCTCCAAGCAGACCGCGCGCTCCGGCGGATGCGTGAGGGCGGAGCGCATCGACTGAAACCGGATCGAGCCCGCGCTCGCTGCGGATGCGGTTCACGGCGCCCGCAAGGTCGCCCGCGCTGTCCGCGAGCGTTCCATCGAGGTCGAAGAGCACGGCGGAAACAGGCAGCCTGCGGGAAGGCGGTCGTCCGTCAGGCATTGCCGGCGCTGCGCGTGAATGCGGCCATGTAGTTGACCGACATGTCGTCGACGAGGCGATAGCTTCGGGTCAACGGGTTATACGTCAATCCCACCATCGCGACGAGCGCGAGTCCCGCATTCCGTCCGAAGGCCGCAAGCTCCGACGGACGCAGGAATCGCGACCAGTCATGCGTGCCGCGTGGCAGGAGTCGCAAAAGGTATTCGGCGCCGATGATCGCCTGGGCGTATGACTTCGGGTTGCGGTTGATGGTGGAGAACACCACGGTGCCCCCGGGCTTCGCGAGCGTCGCGCACGCGCGCACCGTGGACGCCGGATCGGGGACATGCTCGAGCAATTCGAGGCACGTCACCACATCGAACGCACCAGGCAGTTCAAGCGCAAGGGTCTCGGCATCCGCCACGCGGTACTCGACATTCGTGCCCGACTCGTATTGATGCAGACGCGCGACGCCGATGGCCTTCTGCGAGAGGTCGATGCCGGTAACGATCGCGCCGCGGAGCGCCAGCGCTTCGGCGAGAATGCCTCCGCCACAGCCGACGTCGGCGACTCGCCTGTCGGCGAGAGCGCCCGCAATGCGCTCGATCCATTCCGAACGCAGCGGATTGATGTCGTGCAATGGCTTGAACTCGCTTTGCGGGTCCCACCAGCGTTGGGCGAGCGCTGAAAACTTCGCGAGCTCCGCGGGATCCGCATTGCTGTTTTCAGCGCGGTGGTGAATGGGGACGACGTTCGACGGCGTGTTCATGCGCAGATCCTATGCAAGTCGTTGCTGCCATGCTCGCGCGCGGCTTGCGAGCGCGGCGGAATCCACGCCCCGCAATTCACGGCTTTCGAGAAGTCGCGTGCCGCCGATCCACACGTCGCTCACGTGCTCGCGGCTCACCGCGTTGACGAGATGCGAGACCGGATCGTACATGGGCAGCGTTTCGACATCGCCGATGCGCACCGCGGTGAGATCCGCCGCCTTGCCGACGCGCAATGAACCGATGTCGGCATCGAGACCGAGCGCAATTGCGCCGTTGAGTGTCGCCATGCGCAGTGCAGTGGCAGCCGGGACGGATGCTGCGTCGCCACTCGTCACTTTAGCGAGAAGGCTTGCGAGCCGCATTTCCTCGAACAGATCAAGCCGGTTGTTCGAGGCGGCTCCGTCCGTCCCGAGCGCCACGTTGACGTTCCGCGCGAGGTACTTCGCCACGGGAGCGGCGCCGCTTGCGAGCTTCATGTTGGAACCGGGACAATGCACGACGTGGCATCGCTGAGCGGCCAGCCGTTCAATGTCGGCGTCCTCGACATGGACTGCGTGAACGGCAAGGAAGCTCGGTCCGGTTGCACCCAGGCGGTCGAGGCGTGCGAGCGGAGTCTCGAGCGTTGCTGCGCGAGCCTCGTCCACTTCGCGCTGCGTTTCCGCGATGTGCGTCTGGATCGGCAGGTCGAGCTGGCGCGCATAGACCACGACATTAGTCCACGTTTCGTCCGCCACGGTGTAGGGCGCATGCGGCGCGAGCGAGAACGCGAGCTTCGGTGAATGCTTGTAGGCGTCGCGCGCCGCGAGCCCGCGGGCGAGATAGGCATCGGCATCTGCTGCGTACGGCGTCGGAAAGTCGAGGATTGGCAAGCCGAGCATCGCCCGCAACCCCGTCAGCTCGTAGGCATGCGCGGCCGCATCGGGGAAGAAATACATGTCATTGCAGCAGGTGATCCCGCCGCGCAGCATTTCGGCGGCTGCGATGAGCGTGCCGTCGTGCACGAACTCGGGCGTGACGAAGCGCGCCTCGCGGGGCCAGATCGCCTGCTCGAGCCACGCCTGAAGGGGCAGGTCGTCCGCAACGCCGCGCAGGAGCGTCATCGCGGCATGCGTATGCGCGTTGACCAGGCCGGGAACGAGGATGTGTTCCGGAAGCGACACGCGCGAGCGCGGCACATAGTCGCGGTCCGCTTCGTGTGCGGGAACGAGCGCCGCAATGCGGCCGTTGTCGACGACGAGGGCGTGATCCTGCAGTGTGCCGGCGGGTTCGACCGGAACGATCCAGCGCGCATCGATGCGGAGGTCGACAGCGCGCGGCTCCTTCATGCATTCATTCTAACGAAACGCCGTGGCAGAAGAGCCCAATGCTGCGTCTGATGCGCGAGCGAGAGGCGAGGGCGAGCAAGAGCCGGACGGCCCCAACTTGGTCACCGTGGATGAAGGCGGGACGGCGAGCGCGGCCGCAGAGACCTGACCCCGTAAATTAGGCCACTCAAAAGAAAGAGCCCCGCGCGCTGGCGGGGCTCCTTTCCTTGCGACTACCTGACAACGTCAGCGACGGGCGACGCCTTCACCCTTCACTTCCACTTCGACGCGACGGTTCGGCGCGAGGCACGCAATCAACGCCTTGAGCGCCTTCTGGTTGCAAACGACACCCGGAACAGGCTGCGTCTTGCCCATGCCCAGCGTCTCGATCCGATCCCTCGGTACGCCGCGGCTCACTAGGTAATCGCGCACCGCGTCAGCCCGACGCTCCGACAGTCGCTGGTTGTACTGCTGCGATCCGATCCGGTCGGTGTGCCCGGTAACCAGGACGAGCTCGAGCTTTTGAACGCCCGACAACTTCGAGATGATCTCGCTGTCGATCGCCGACTTGCCTTCGGGCTTCAACACCGCCTTGTCGAAGTCGAACAGCGCCCTCGACGCAAGGGTGATCCGCTGCACCTGCGGCGCGGGTGCAGGCGCCGGAGCAGGCGGGGGAGGTGGCGGCGGTGCTGGTGCCGGTGCTGCGGCAGGCGGCGGCGGCGGGGGAGCAGGCTTCGGAACGAGATCCGGGTCGCACTGGGCGATCGCCATTTGCGGCGTCCAGTAGCCGGTGCGCCAGCAAAGGCTGCCGGCCAGGCCCAAAGCTCCGTTGTACGAGCCGCTCTTTACGACGTTGTTGTTCGGTACGCCCCAACTGTCGATGACGTATGCGCAGTTTTTCGGGTCGCACCCTGCGGTGCCGGCAACATAGCCTTTCGGATCGGCCTTGCCGAACATCGGCGAAATTTGCGCCGCAACGCTGCCGGAAATCGCGGCCGCGAGCATGCCGACGGCAACACCGGAGACGAGACGTCGAGTCATTGTTCCACCCCTTTGACTTTGGTTTTAAACAGGTCTTATGCGAACGAAGCGACTTCGCGCGAGAGGCGGTAACTCCCTGACGCGCCGAATCCTTTGTGTTCCAGCCGACTATAGCACGCAGTTTTTCGCGCTCGCAATGAAACGGGCCACCCTGAATGATGTGGCGAAACGACTGTCGCAGCGATACAACGCCGTGGTAAAATGCCGTGTTTTCAAAGCTTTCCACAACGGCCACGCAATTGTTCGCCGCCTGCATCCGGTCCGCCCTCGACCCGGAATGGCGAAAACTGCGCCGACAGGCGCCTTTTTGCCATTTTTTCCACTGATCCGCCCTCTCGCGCAAGGATTCGTCCCGATCCATGGAGCAGTTTGCCAAAGAAACCCTACCCGTAAGCCTCGAAGCCGAGATGCGCCACTCGTACCTCGATTACGCCATGAGCGTGATCGTCGGACGGGCGCTTCCCGACGCCCGTGATGGACTGAAGCCCGTCCACCGGCGCGTCCTCTTCTCGATGCACGAGTCGAACATCGTGTTCAACCGGCCTTACGTGAAGTGCGCGCGGGTCGTGGGTGACGTCATGGGGAAGTACCACCCCCACGGCGACACGGCCATCTATGACGCGCTCGTGCGGATGGCCCAAGACTTCTCGCTGCGCTATCCGCTGATCGACGGGCAGGGCAACTTCGGCTCGGTCGACGGCGACAACCCGGCGGCGATGCGCTACACCGAATGCCGGCTTGAACGGATCGCGAACGAGCTCACGGCCGACATCGACAAGGAAACCGTCGATTTCGTGCCGAACTACGACGGCAAGGAGCAGGAGCCGGCCGTCCTGCCGTCGCGCCTGCCGAACCTGCTCATCAACGGCTCGTCGGGGATTGCCGTCGGGATGGCGACGAACATTCCGCCGCACAACCTCACGGAGACCATCACCGGCTGCCTCGCGCTGCTCGCGAGCCCGGAAATGTCCGTCGACGAGCTGATGGAGATCATTCCCGCGCCCGACTTCCCGACGGCGGGAATCATCTATGGACTCGAAGGTGTGCGAGAGGGGTACCGAACAGGGCGCGGGCGCGTCGTCATGCGCGCGCGCACGCACTTCGAAGATCTCGACAAGGGCAATCGGCAGGCAATCATCGTCGACGAGATCCCTTATCAGGTGAACAAGGCGAACCTGCTCGTGCGCATCGGCGAGCTCGTTCGGGAGAAGAAGCTCGAAGGCATCTCCGATCTGCGCGACGAGTCCGACAAGTCGGGCATGCGGGTAGTCATCGAGCTTAAGCGCGGTGAAGTGCCCGAGATCATCCAGAACAACCTGTTCAAGCTGACGCAACTGCAGGACAGCTTCGGCATGAACATGGTCGCGCTCGTCGACGGCCAGCCGCGCCTGCTCAATCTGAAGCAGTTTCTCGAGCACTTCATCACCCATCGGCGCGAAGTCGTCGTGCGCCGCACGCGCTTTGACCTGCGCAAGGCGCGCGAGCGCGGCCACGTGCTCGAAGGCCTCGCCGTTGCGCTCTCGAACGTCGATGCGATCATCGCGTTGATCAAGGCTTCGGCCACGCCGGCCGACGCCAAGGCTTCGTTGATGGCGCGCACCTGGCGCTCCGTCGTCGTGGAAGCAATGCTGGCGCGCGCCGCCGCGGATGTCGCACGCCCCGACGGCCTTGCGCCTGAATATGGATGGCACGACAAGGGTTATCGGCTGTCCGATGTGCAGGCACAGGCGATCCTCGACCTCCGCCTGCAGCGGCTGACGAGCCTCGAGCAGGACAAGATCACCGGCGACTATCGCGAGGTGATGGATCTCATCACCGATCTGCTCGACATCCTCGCGAAGCCCGCGCGCGTCACCCAGATCGTTCGCGACGAGCTCACCGGTATCCGGGATCAATTCGGGGATGCCCGCAAGAGCGAGATCGTTGCGCAGGGCGTCGACCTGTCGCTCGAGGACCTGATCGCCGCGGAAGATATGGTGGTGACGCTTTCGCACGGCGGTTACATGAAGGCACAGCCGGTCGGGGAATACC
>JBKPOL010000534.1:0-7194 GCA_046733075.1 Pseudomonadota bacterium
GTTCTATGGCTTCGTGCTTCCCGCACTCGTTCCGCTGATCGTGCGCGTTGCGCTGGTCGGTGACCAGGTGCATCTCTTCATTGCAGGCGTCATGACGGTCGTGCTCGCGTTCGTCGTCGGCTTTGGTCACCGGCTGAACGACGTCCTCACGCGCTCGCTCGTGATCCGCTACGAGAATGTCGACTTGATCGGCGAACTCAAGGCACGTACGCGCACGGCCCTTGAAGCGCGCGCGGCGGCGGAGTCGGCAAATCGCGCGAAGAGCCAGCTGCTCGCTGCAGCAAGCCACGATCTGCGCCAGCCCCTGCACGCGCTCGGCCTCTATGTCGCGGCGCTCTCGGCACGCGCGCGAGGCGCCGAGTGGCGACCGCTCGTCGATCATGTCGAATCGGCGGCCAACGCGCTCGAACTCCAGTTCGCGCAGTTGATTGACCTGTCCCGCCTCGATGCCGGCGTGCTCGTGCCAGAGCGCGGGGAGGTTCCGCTCGGCCCGATGCTCGCCCGCGTCCGCGCGGAATTCGCGCCGCAAGCGGCCGCGCGCGGCTTGTCGTTCACAATCGTCGCCACGCGGCTGGCCGTGCAAAGCGACGCCTCGCTGCTCGAGCGGATCATCGGCAATCTCGTTTCCAACGCCATTCGCTATACGCCTCGTGGAGGGGTGCTCGTGGGCGCGCGCCGCGTCGGTCATCGCGTGGCGATCGATGTCGTCGATACGGGTCTCGGTATCGCACCCGGCGATCGTGACCGCGTGTTCGAGGAATTCTTCCAGGTGCGCGCTGTTGGCGGAGAGCCGCCCTCGCGACGTGGGATGGGTCTCGGGCTCGCCATCGTTCGCCGCTTCGCGCATCTGCTCGATCACGAGATCGTGTTGCAGTCGCGTGAAGGAAGAGGCTCGCGCTTCCGGCTCTTGATGCCAAGGTCTTTCTCGAGCAACGCACGACAGCACCGGGTTCGCCCCCCGCCATCGTCGGTGCTCGAGGCCCCGTGCACGTTCGATGAGCGCGTCGTCGCCGTGGTCGACGACGATGCGGCGACGGTCGACGCGATGCGCGCGCTGTTCGAAACGTGGGGTGCAACCGTCGCCGGTGGCGACACGCCGGATGCGCTGCTACGCAATATCGGCGCGCTCGAGCGCTACCCCGATCTGATCGTCGCCGATCTCCGGCTCGCGGAAGGCTCCGGCATCGATGCGGTGCGAAGGCTGCGCGAAGAACTCGGCTTCGCGATCCCGGCGATCATCGTTTCAGGAGATACCGGCACGTGCGCGGACCACGAGGCACGCAGTGCCGGCTTGACGCTGTTGCCGAAGCCGGTCGTCGCAGGGGCGCTGCGGTGCGCAGCCGGCGCGCTGATGTCACAGCGCGAAGCAGCACTCCTCAATTCGGTGCAATAACAACGCGCGGCATCATCGGCCGCACGTTGTTCGATCGCGTTGCGCCAGGCGCAAGGTGGAAACCCTGCGCGCGCGACCGCCAATCAACCGGCGTGGCGCTGCCGCATCTTCTCGCGGAATTGCTCCGATTTGGCCATTGATTCCTGGAGGACACTCTTGACGGTCGCCTTCTGTTCCGGCGTGAACGTGCTGTAGATGTTGAGCCACGCATCCCGCACCTGGCGATGGGCGGCCGCGCCCGCATCACGTGCCGCATCGGCCGCAGCGGACACCGCGGCGAGATCCGGGACATCCTTCGAGAGCTCAGCAGCCAGCGCATCGCGCACCTTCTGCCGGCTCACGCGGGCGCTCTCGCGAGCCGCCTTGCCCGCCGCGACTGCGTTATCCCACATTGCCTGCTGCGATGTGTTGAGGTTCAACTCCGCCTTCAGGCCGGCGATCGCCATTACGGCGTCGCCTCCACCCATCGGTCCGTCCAGGCCGTGATGTGCCTGCGCCGCGCCGCCGGTTTGCGGGCCGTGATGCGACTGCGCCGCGGCGACGCCCGCAACCGCGAACAGCACAGCGGCGGACAGCGTTGCGATGCGCGATGCAAATCGTTTCGTCATGATCGATTCCTTGTATGAGATGACCAGCCTCGCCGGAAGAAGAGATTCCGCCGTGAAAGGCTCGATCGTTGGTCCCGATTCTCGTGCACGCGTTCATATACAGGATGAACGCCTTTGCAACCGGACGTTGCGCGCGACACCCCGACGATACAATTCGTTACACAACAGCACTGACGTTCGCTCGTTCGCCGGATCTAATTCGTCACGATGAACAAACCCGCCTCCCCCAAGATCCTCGTCGTGGACGACGACGTCCGGTTGCGCGACCTGCTGTCACGCTACCTGTCAGAACAGGGCTTTCAGGTTACCGCACTTGCCGACGCCTCTCATCTGGATCGCAAGCTGCAACGCGATCCGCCGCACCTGGTCGTGCTGGACCTGATGCTGCCCGGCGAGGACGGCCTGTCCATCTGCCGGCGTCTGCGCGCGTCCGGTGAAACGGTTCCGATCATCATGCTGACAGCCAAGGGCGAGGACGTTGATCGCATCGTGGGCCTCGAGATGGGTGCGGACGATTATCTGCCGAAGCCCTTCAATCCACGCGAGCTCGTGGCGCGCATTCAAGCGGTACTGCGGCGCCATGGAGAGCGTCCGACCCCCGGCGCGCCAACGACCGAAGGTCGAATCCCGTTCGGTGGACACACGCTCGACCTTGCGGCCCGCACGCTCGAGTCCGACGGCCAAGTCCACACCCTGACGACCGGTGAATTCTCACTGATCAAGGTATTCGTCGAGCATCCCCGGCAGCCGCTGGCGCGCGAAAAGCTGATGCTGCTCGCCCGGGGGCGCGATCACGAAGTATTCGATCGTGCCATCGACGTGCAGGTTTCGCGGCTCCGCAAACTGGTCGAGCCGGATGCCGCAGCGCCGCGCTACATTCAGACCGTGTGGGGGTTCGGATACGTGTACGTGCCCGAGGGTACGCGCAGCGATCAGCAGGCGACAGCCACGAGCGAGCCGACCGGCGAGGACGGATGACGTCGCCTGCGCGCGCACGTGGGAGCGTAACGCTCTGGCCGCAATCGCTGTTCGGCCGGCTGATCCTGCTGCTCGTCGCGGTGGTAGGCGTCGTCGCGCTCACGACGTTCGTGCTCTTCAATCGCGATCGGGCGACGCTCCTCGCGAAGCAATTCAACGACACGAAGCTCGTGCAGATGAAGGCGTTGCGCGCTGCGCTCGACGGCGCGGACGGGCCGTCCCGGCGCGAAACCCTCGCACGGCTCGAGCGCGAATACGGCGTGCGCATCGTCCCGGAGAGCGAACAACCGACGATCGGCATCGCCCCGATGGGGCCCGCGATGCAGCAACTGCAGGAGCGGTTGCGCGAGGGACTGGGACAGAGCACGGAGGTACGGATCATGCCGCGCTCGCGCCAGCTCTACGTGCACATGCAAGCGGGCGACGACGGGTACTGGGTCGGCTTCCCGCTGCCGCCCCGCCAGCAAGCCGAGGACATTCCCACGCGCATCGTCGCCCTTGCCGCCGCAGCAATCGTCGTCGTGCTGCTCGCGGCCTTCGCCTTCGCGCGCTATCTCGCACGCCCGCTGCGGCAATTGAGATCGGCGGTGGAAAGCGTGGGTCTTGGCAAAACACCGGCGCCATTGCCGGAGTCGGGCACTTCGGAAATCGCGGCGGTGAATCGCGGGTTCAACGCAATGATCGCGAACCTGCGGCAGATCGAGCGCGATCGCGCAGTGCTGCTGGCCGGCGTTTCGCACGACTTGCGCACGCCGCTTGCGCGACTGCGTCTTGGCATCGAGCTGCAACCGTCCGACAAGGCAATGCGCGATGGCATGGTCGCGGACATCGAGGAAATGGACCGGATCATCGACCAATTCCTGGATTTCGCGCGCGCGGACGCCGCGACGTCGACGGAGCCGATCGACATCAACCGCGAGCTTGCGATGTGCGTCGAGCGCTACACGCGGGCCGGACGCGATGTGCGGCTGCAGGCGGGCCCGCCGGCGCTCGTGCGGATCAAACCCACAGCCGTTTCGCGCGTGGCGAGCAATCTGATCGACAATGGGCTCGCGTACGGCCGACCGCCGCTCGAGATCATTACGCAGGTGAACGCTCGCGAAGTCGTCATGGACGTCACCGACCGCGGACCGGGCATTGCGGGCGAAGACGTGGAACGGCTGAAGCAGCCGTTCACGCGCGCGAGTGAAGCACGCACGCGCGAAGATGGCGCGGCGGGTGCGGGCCTCGGGCTTGCGATCGTCGACCGCATCGCACGCCTGCACGGTGGACGCTTCGACCTGCTGCCACGTGCCGGAGGCGGAACGATCGCGCGCGTGGTTTTGCCGACCGCGGCAGCCTGACGGCGCAGCCCACGCCTTCCATCCGGTGATACATTTCGGCTGTACCCGAAACATCGTCGATATTTCGGGACGCGGTTCGTACATCATCGATGTTCCGGCTCTTCGCAGCGCGTCGAGATTTTCCGCCGCGGTTCGGACATCATCGATATCGAGAGGTGTCGCGGGATATCGTCGATGATGCTTTGCTCGACGCTTGCCGGCACGTCCAGCGATAAGCGGGACGATTTCGGGCATGCTGCAAGCGCTGGAGGAGAGGGTCGTGGACACGCATCGTCGTCTCGTCATCGCGCTCGCGGTTACTGCTCTTGCCGCGAACCGCCTGGTGCGAGCACAAGCTAAGTCGCACCGCATCGCCTTTCTCGGAAACTCGACGGCGGCCCTCGAAGCAAATCTCGTCGGTCCGTTTCGCGAGGGACTGCGCGAGCTCGGTTACGTTGAAGGCAGCAATCTGACGATCGACTATCGATGGGCGGACGGTGACTACGCACGCTTGCCGAAGCTCGTCGCCGAGCTCGCTGGGTTGCCGGTCGAGATCATCGTGACGGCAGGAACGCCCGCCGCGCTCGCCGTGCAGCGGGGCGCGCCCAAAATACCGCTCGTTATGGTGGCGGTCGGCGATCCCGTGGGAACCGGTCTTGGCAAGAGCCTCGCACGTCCCGGAGGTAACAGCACCGGGCTCACATCGATCGCGCCGGATCTGGAAGGCAAGCGACTCGAGCTTCTCGGCGCCGTCGTCAAGGACCTCTCGCACGTCACGCTCGTTACCAACCCCACCAACCCGTTTCACGTGAGCGCAAAACAGCAGGCGCATGCGGCCGCGGATGCGCTGGGCGTGAAGATCACGGACGTTGACGTGCGGACATCGAGTGAGCTTTCGCCCGCCTTCGACCTTATGCTCCGCGATCGGCCGGACGCTTTCATAATGCTGGCGGACCGCGTGTTCCTGCATGACCGGGTGAGGATCGTGCAATTCGCGACGACAAGCCGCCTGCCGGCCGTTTACGCTTATCGCGAGATCGTCGAGGCGGGCGGATTGATGTCATTCGGGCCGAACTACGCCGACATGCACCGCCGGGCGGCCGCTTATGTCGACAAGATATTGCGCGGTGCCAAGCCCGGCGACCTTCCGATCGAGCTGCCTGCGAAGTTCGAATTGCTCGTCAACATGAAGACCGCGAAGACGCTCGGTATTACGATCCCCGAATCAGTCCTCGTTCGCGCCGACGAGCTCATCCGCTGAGGCGTTTCGCCGGCCATAACCCGTCGATCCGCGGAAGTTGACCTGCAGAACTGCGGGGAGAACTGATCCAGAAGTAGTCGGGGATGTCGCGGTCCTTCTCGGAAGTGATGCGCACGGGGTCGCCTTGCCGCCGACGGCCTGCATATAGATGTTCATCCGCCGCTCCCACGGCTGCATGAAAGACAGCGTCCGCCCGTCGCCGGAATGCGGAAATACGCCCGTTCGCGGTTCCGGAAGAAGTCACGCATCGGGATCTGCCCGCTCGATTGCTTAGCGGCTACGGGCGTCGCCAGCGCGACCGACAGCAGGGCGATCACCATGGATAACGGCTTCGACATGCCTGTGAACTGCTCTTAAGTGAATCTTCACGGACGTCTTCCCCGCACGACTTCTGCACGAATAGATGCGTCGGCGACCGAATTCTGCGGCGTCACAACAGAAGGGCAATCCGCTCCTCGTCGAGCGGCTGGTAGCCCCGCGCAGCATAGAAGCGCCAGGCGTCCGCGTTGCCTCGATGGCAGGCGGTGTCGATGCGCTGGAAGCCTTCCGCACGAAGGTGTTCGGCGAGCGCCCACAGCATGGCACCGCCGACGCCCTGCGCTTGCCATCGGGCATGGACGGTGACGTCGTCGAGCTTGGCGACGAGCGCGCCACGCGATGTGGAGATCGCCCGACACACCACGCATGCACCCGCCGTGTCGCCATCGACAGTCGCAAGCCAGACGAAGCCGATTTCGGGTCGGGTAAGGAATAGATCCAGCGCGCGAGAAAGCGCGCGCGGTCCTCCATCGCCGTACGCGGCAGCGGATGCGCGGTAATGCGCGACGCCACCGAGAAATTGCCCGAGCAGTCGCTCGGCGTCAGCGCGGGTGGACGTCGTCATCGGCGCGCACGTCACACGACCTTCGAGACGACGGCGAGTCATGAGCGCGACGATCGCCTGGCGCAGTCACTTCGGCGCGCGCAGCGCCTCGAGTGCAACACGGATCCGCCGCGGCACGGGCACCGGGCGCCTCCGTTCGCGGTCCACCCACACATGCACGAAGCGGCCGGTTGCCGCGGCGTCGTCGTCGTCGCTGCGGAAGAGCGCGATTTCGTATGCCACCGACGAATGCCCCATGTGCGCCACGCGCATCCCGGCGACGATAACGTCGGGAAAGGACAGCGGCTTGTGGAAGCGGCAGGCGGTTTCGACAACGATGCCGATGGCGGGAGCGCTGCGAAGGTCATGTCCGCCCGCGCGTATCAGGTGCTCGTTCACGACCGTGTCAAAGTACGAGTAGTAGGTGACGTTGTTGACGTGGCCGTATGCATCGTTGTCCATCCAGCGGGTCGCGATGGGGAGGAACGTCGCGAAGGCGGAGCGAAACGCCGGCGCGAGCGAATCGTTCATGGCACGACCGCCGCCGCCGGTACGCGCGCGGGAACCGGCGAGGCGACCAGCTCGTCGATCAACTCGATCCAATGCCGGATCGGTATGTCCGTGCCCGACTGCAGGTGCGTCATGCAGCCGATGTTGGCGGAGGCGATCACCTGAGGTCGCTCGGCGGTCAGGGCGCGCAGCTTGTTCTCCTTGAGCTGCCCGGCGAACTCCGGCTGCAGGATCGAATACGTGCCCGCGGAACCGCAACA
>JBKPOL010000535.1:0-4508 GCA_046733075.1 Pseudomonadota bacterium
CGTTCCATCAGGGAAACCACCACAGATGCGCGCGCGTGTCGTTGCCGAATCCCGCCGCCACGAGCACGTCGCGCCAATCGCTGCACGCCACGTCCACGTGACGACCGAGTTCCGGAAGGCTGCCCGCCGAGAGCTTCAGCACCGCATAGCGTATGCGCTCGACGAGATGCGCCCAATCATTGACGAGCGCCAGGTTCGCTCCGCAGCGCTCGAGCAGCAACTGCTCGATCGTTGTCCACTCACCGGCAGGGAAGAGCACGTGAATGCGCGCGCGCGTGCCGTCGGTCAATGGAAACACGGACGCGCTCTGCGGACCCAGCAAGTTATCGGCTAACGCGAATCATCGCTCGGCCGGGAGCATTCGCTGCAATACGCGATCCTGCCGGACGAAGTGATGATAGAGCGCGGCGGCGACATGCACCCCGATGAGCGCGAGCAGCGTCCACATTGCGACCTTATGGATATCACCGGCAGTGAGTGCCCATCGCGCCTTCGGGGCGGCGATCGGCGGAAGCGTGACGAGACCGAACACATTGACGGGAAGGTCGTGCGCAGACGCCGATGCCCAGCCGAGAAACGGCGCCACGAGCAGCAACAGGTAGAAGAGCCGGTGCAAGCCCTGGGCCATCCGTCGCTCCCACGGGGGACTGTCCGGCATGCAGACCGGCACAGGCTCGTATAAACGATCGATAAACCGGACAGCCATGATGGCGACGATTAATACCCCCGAGCGAGAAGTGCAGGTTGATCAAGGCCCCGGGACGCGTGTTCCGGCCGATGTCGGGCATCAGCCAGGAAACGAAGAACTGTCCGGCGACGACCGCGACGATCAGCCAATGCAGGGACTTCGCCGTGAGACCGTAGCCGGGGATTGCTGTAGCAGCTTCCGCAGGCTCCGGCGCGCCACCAGGTGCAGCCGCATCTTGGCCAAGCATCGGTGATTCCCCCGCGACGTTTACACCGGCCCATCAGGTAGACAGGGCGGAGCCGCCGCCGGTTCGATGCGGTGCAGGGGAGCTGCCGCGCTGTGCAGTGGTCCCCCGCAAGACCTGCTATTTGGAAGCGGGCAGCTTGCCCTGCACGCCTTCGACGTAGTAGTCCATCTTGGAAAGCGCGTCGTCGGTGATTGTCTTGCCCGCCGCCAGGCGTTCCTTGCCGTCGTTGTCCTTGATTGGCCCCGTGAACGGATGCAGCTTGCCCGAGCCGATGTCTGCTTCGGCCTTCTTCTCGAGGTCCTGCACGTCCTTCGGCACGGTCTTGCCGAATGGCCCCATCTCGATCATCCCATCCTTGATGCCGCCCCAGATGTGGTCGGGTGCCCATTTCCCGTCGAGCTCCGACTGCACGACGCGTGTGTAGTACTTGTCCCACACGTGCGTGACCGCCGTGATTTGCGCGTTGGGCCCGTACTTCGACATGTCGGAGTGATACGCGACTGCATAGATCTTCTTGGCCTCCGCCGCCTGTACGACAGCCGTCGAATCCGTGTGATGCGTCAGTACATCGGCGCCTTGCGCGGCCAGCGTGTTCGCCGCCTCGCTTTCTCGACCCGGATCGAACCACGAGTTGACCCAAACGACCTTCACCTCGGCCTTCGGGTTGACGCTGCGCATGCCGCGCGTGAAGGCGTTGATGCCCATGACCACTTCAGGGATGGGGAATGCGGCGACGTAACCCGCCACGTTCGTCTTCGTCATCTTGCCCGCGACGATGCCCGCGAGATAGCGTCCTTCGTAGAAGCGCGCGTTGTAGGTGCCGACATTCTTCGCGGTCTTGTACCCCGTCGCGTGCTCGAAGTGATTGTTGGGGAATTGCTGCGCCACCTTGATCGTCGGGTTCATGTAGCCGAACGACGTGGTGAAGATCAGCTTGTGGCCGGACTGTGCGAGCTCGCGTATCACGCGCTCGGCATCGGCACCTTCCGGCACGTTCTCCACGTACTTGCTCGTCACCTTGCCTGCGAGATTCTTTTCCATCGCAAGGCGCGCGATGTCGTGCTGGTGAGTCCATCCGGCGTCGCCGATCGGGCTCACGTAGATGAACCCTACCTTGAGCGGTTCCTTCTGTTGACCGACGGCGGGCAGCGCAAGCGCGACGGCACACGCGGCGACCGCCGCAAACGTGATCCTGCGAGTCGTGCGAAACATCGGGGTCTCCTAAGCGTGGCGGATGTCGACCGGCGGGCATTGTACGCTGACGCCGTGGGCATGCGTGAAGCCGATTCCCTGTTGTCGGCAGGAGCGCGCAGCTATTCGGGATGGTACGGCTTGCCGAGCGACGCCGGCGCGTTCAGGCGGATCGTCGTCGCGTCGCGCGAAATGATCGCAAGCACGACGATGGTCGCAAGGTAGGGCAGCATCGCAAGCATCTGTGACGCGATGTCAACGCCCGCAGCCTGCGCCTGGAATTGCGCCAGCGTCACGCTTCCGAACAGGTAGGCGCCGACGAGCACGCGCCAGGGTTTCCACGTTGCGAAGACGACGAGTGCGAGTGCAATCCAGCCGCGACCGGCGGTCATCCCTTCGACCCACGACGGCGTGTAAGCCACGGCGAGAAACGCTCCGCCGAGGCCGGCGCATGCGCCCCCGAACAGCACAGCGGCGTAGCGGATGGCGATGACCGGGTAACCGATCGCGTGTGCCGAGTGCGGCGATTCTCCGACGGCGCGAAGCACGAGCCCCGCGCGCGTCCGGTACAGGAAAACCTGCACGCAGGCGAACAGTCCGAGCGACGCGTAGACGAGGGGATTGTGGCCGAACACGAGCCTGCCGACGACAGGCAGGTCGGACAAGCCTCCGGCACGCATCGGGGTGATGCCCTCGATGACGACGCTCAGGTAATCGCGACCGATGAACGCAGAGAGCCCGACGCCGAACAGCGATAACGCAAGCCCCGTTGCGACCTGGTTCGCGCGGAGCGTGAGCGCGATGACCGCGAAAATGAGCGACAGTGCCGCGCCGGCAAGCGCGCCGACGGCCACGCCGAGCCACGGCGACTGCGTGCTCGCCGCAACGATGAACGATGCGATCGCACCGACCAGCATCATTCCCTCGACGCCAAGATTCAGGACGCCCGATTTCTCGACGACGAGCTCACCGAGCGCGGCGAAAACGAGCGGCGTGCCCGCTGCAAGCGACAGCACGACCAGTTGCGTCAGCGTATCCACGGATCGAAGCCGCGTCCGATCACGCCCGCGAAATGTTCAGCGGTCACCATGCGAAAGGCGGGAACGCCATCCATTTTCAGGCGGCGGCTGGTGCGGCGCGAATGACGCGCAACCGGTAGTTGACGAACACGTCGGCCGCGAGCAACAGGAACAGCAGCGATCCCTGGAAGAGCCCTGTCACGGCCGATGGCAGCGCCAGATTCATCTGCGCCGATTCGCCGCCGAGATAGAGCAGCGACATCAGCATGCTGGCAAGCGCAATGCCGAGCGGGTGCAGCCGGCCGACGAACGCGACGATGATCGCCGCGAAGCCATATCCGGGCGACATCGACGGCAACAGTTGTCCGATCGGGCCTGCCGCTTCTCCAACGCCCGCGAGACCGGCGCACGCGCCGCCCGCCAGCATGCCAAGCCAGATGTTGCGCCGCGCCGAAATGCCCGCGTAATTCGCGGCCGCCGGTGCGAGTCCCGCCACACGCATCTCGAAACCGACAATGTGACGGCGTACGAACAGCCACGCGAGCGCGACGATGACGAGCGCGAGCAGGAACCCGACGTTGAGGCGCGTGTCCGTGACCAGGTTAGGCAACAGCGCGTTGTCGGTGAAGAGCTTCGACTGCGGAAAGTTGTAGCCCTCCGGATCGCGCCACGGACCATGCACGAGCCACGAGAGCAGCAGCGTCGCAACATAAACGAGCATCAGCGACGTCAGGATCTCGTTCGCGTTGAACCGCGTGCGGAGCCACGCGGGAATGCCGGCCCACGCCATTCCCGCAACCGCGCCCGTGATGAACATGGTGGGCAGCAGAATCGCCGCCGGCCAATCGGCGTCGCCGACGAAGAGCGCAAGGCCGCCGCCTGCAAGCGCGCCGAGCGTGAGCTGACCCTCTCCACCGATGTTCCATACGTTCGCGCGGTAGCCGATCGCGAGCCCGGTGGCGATCATCATCAGCGGCGTCGCCTTGAGCAGCAATTCGGCGATGCCGTACCGCGTCGAGACGGGCTGGACGAAGAAAGCGTTGAACGCGGTGATCGGATTTTTTCCGAACGCCTCGAACACGATGAAGCCGATGACGAGTGTCGCGAGCGTTGCGCAGACCGGTCCGAGCCACACGGCGAGCTGCGAGGGCTGCGGGCGAGCTTCGAAAAGCAATCTCATCGAATTACACGAGCACCGGTGCGCTGCGCTGTCCCGTCGTCGCCCGCGCGCCGGCCATCAGCATGCCGATTTCCTCGGCCGTCGTTTCATGCACGGACTTCGGCGCGGACAGCCGGCCCTGCGCGATCACCGCAAGCCGGTCGCAGATCTCCATCAGCTCGTCCAGCTCTTCCGAGATGACCA
>JBKPOL010000536.1:0-2878 GCA_046733075.1 Pseudomonadota bacterium
CTTGAAGAGCGCTTCGTTCTCGGGCCGCGGCACCGGGTAGTACGGGTCGCCATCGTCGCACGGGTATTCCCTGACGATCGAGGTCCCGCTGTGCGATTGCCCGGTCAGATGCCGAAATTCGGTGATGCGCGTGTAGTCGTAATCGTTCGGAAAGTTCACGGTGCCGACTTCCTGATACTGACGCGTTTCGGGCAGGTGCTCGTGCTCGAAGTGGATCGAGCGATACGGCAGTTTGCCGAAGCAATGGTCGAAATACGCGTCGATGGGTCCCGTATAGACGATGTGGCTCGCGCGGATGCGCTGGCGCATGCTGAAGAAGTCGACACCGCCCTCGAAGCGAATGTTCCGATGATCGAGCATGCGCTCGAACATGCGGGTATAGCCTTCGAGCGGCATGTACTGGAACGTGTCGGTGAAGTAGCGATCGTCGTGGTTCGTCCGGACCGGAATGCGTGCCGCGACGGACGCGGAGAGCTCGGACGGATCGAGGCCCCACTGCTTGCGCGTGTAACCGCGAAAGAATTTCTCGTAGAGGTCGCGCCCGACCGCGTTCAGGACGACGTCCTCGCTCGTCTTTATCGGTGAGCGAGGCTCGCGCACCGATTCGAAGAACGCAGCGACGGTCTCCTCGGTGAGGGATAGTCCGTAAACGCGGTTCACCGTGTCGATATTGATGGGGATCGGCACGAAGCGATCGCCCACCTTGGCGCGCACGCGGTGCTCGTAGAAGCGCCAGTCCGTGAACCGCGACAGGTAACGCGCAATCCTCATCCCGTTGGTGTGGAAGATGTGGGGGCCGTACGGGTGCACGAGAATGCCGTGCTCGTCCGGCCTGTCATAGGCGTTTCCACCGATATGCGGGCGCTTGTCGATGACCAGCACCTTGCGCCCGTGGCTCGCGAGCCGTTCGGCGACGACGGCACCGGAAAAGCCGGCACCCACGACGAGGACGTCCACTCTCATTGCATTGCCGTCCGTCAGGCTGAGACCAGTTGTCGTTGCGGGCCCTGTTTCGCCCGCACCGCGGCCTTCACGTGCGCGAGCATGGCGCGGACCGTCGAGTCCCACGTCGCGGCGCGGGCCCGCTCGAGACCGCGGCCGATCGATGTCGCGTCCGGGCTGTAACTGGCGCGCCGCGTGAGTTCGATGAACTCCTCCTGCGTGTGCGCGACCTGGACGATCGGCGTGAAGTTACGAACCACGTCGGCAACGGCAGTGGAGACGATCGGCTTGCCCGCGGCCATGTACTCGAGCGTTTTCGTCGGATTGATGTTCTCGGTCGCCTCGTTCAACGCAAACGGCATGAGGCATACGTCGAACGCCTTGACGTATGCGGGCAGCTCGTCATACGGGCGCTGCCCGAGCCAATGCAGATTGGATCGGCGAGGCAGCTTGCCGGGATCGACCTTCGCGAACGGGCCGATCATTACGACCGAGCCGTCCGCGAAAGCGGTGGCGAGGGCATCGATCAGCTCGTAATCCAGCCGCTCGTCGACGACGCCGAAGTAGCCGACGATGGGATGGGGCAGCGACGCGACGTCGCCCGGAAGGGTGGTTGCATCCTCGCGCGCCTTCCCGTAGTGGTCCACGTCGACGCCACACCCGTAGAAATGCACGTTCTGGTGCAGCCGAGATTTGCGACGGAACAGCTGATAGCCGCCGGTGAAGACGACGTCCGCGGCAGCGAGAAGCACCGCTTCGCGCTCGGGCAGGTCAGCCGGTGCGCCGCGGAACTTCGCGAGTTCGTCCATGCAATCGTATACGACCGCGGCTGCACTGAACTTGCCGAGGAAGACCGGCGCAACCATCGGCGAATAGAACCACTGGATCACCCGCTCGAAGCGGCCCGCGAGCAGCGGGTGCTCGGCGAACGCCGCACGCAGATGACCGAGGATCTCCGTGCATTGCGCGTTGGTATCGCGTTGCACGCTGGAGCTGAGCCTAGGAACGATGCGTACGATATTCGGCAGCGGCTCGGTAATCGCGAGACACGTGTCGGCGGCGTCCCACACCGGTTCCTCGATGAATGCGATCCGCCGACTCGGCGCGAGGCGGGCGAAAATCTGCTGCGGTCGTTGCCACACGAAATCCCACCGCAAATGGGAGTGGACGACGATCGGCAGTTCCGCTGCGCGCTCCCCGCCGACAAAAGTGGAGTTATTTACATGCGCAACAGTGTTGAATTTATCCTTCTGCACCCGGGTCTCGCTCGCTGATGGTTGACACCTAGCCATCTCAAGCAAGCGGCGGGCCTGACTATCGATTGAGCAAGCGCTAAGCGCACGCGACCCCTACCGAGCTCGTTGATCGGCAAAAGGCGCGCGTAATTTGCAAACGAAACCGTGAACGCGCGAACAACGCGTCCAATCAACGCTTCGGAGCAGTTCTAGCCAGTCGGAGGAACAAGCACGTTGGCCTCGCCGCCGCTCCGGTTGTAGTGAAGCAGCACTTCGCGCGCGACATCCGCTGCCGTGTCGGCGCGGCATAGAGCGACACAGGCTCCGCCGAAGCCCGCACCGGTAAGTTTCGCACCGTAGACGTTGCCTTGCATCAGCAGCAGTCCTACAAGATCATCGAGCGCGGGGATGGACACGTCGAAGTCGTCGCGCAGACTACCATGGGATTGTGACATCAGCTGCCCGAATGCCGCGGCGTCGATTCCTTGCATCGCCGCTTGCGTCGCACGCGCGTTCTCGGTGATGACGTGTCGCGCTCGTCGCTGTAGCGGTTCCGGAAGACGATCGGCAACCTGAACGTTGGCGGCGTCGCGCAACGTGTTCAATCCGAGCCTTCGTGCCGCTTCCTCGCATTCCGCGCGCCGTTCGTTGTAGCGCGACGATGCGAGCGTGCGCGCGATGCCCGAGTCGATGACGAGAAT
>JBKPOL010000537.1:0-16611 GCA_046733075.1 Pseudomonadota bacterium
GAATGGGACCGACGTTCGACGCGTCGAGCCCGTGCGCGTAGACGGCGAGTTGCGCGCCTTCCGGCCGCGGCGCAAACCAGCGCGCCGGCTTGACGACGAATCCCGACTTGTAATCGACGACCGCAAGGCCGCCAGCGTCCAGTTCGTCGATGCGATCGATCCGCGCGTGCACGTCGATGCCCTCGAGCTCGAACTGGATCGGCTGCTCGTGGCCGCGAACGCGGAACGCGGGCCGAATCTTCTCGCCGTCGCTGACCCAGGCCTGAAGCGTCGCGGCGAGCCTGCGTGTCTCCGCGCTGGCGATCGCCGGTGGCAGCGCCTGCCAGCGTGCCGCCGGCAGCTTCGACTTGCCGGCAGCGATTGCATGCGCGATGTGCGCGTCGAGATCCGCCGGGTCGAGTCGGATCAGCGTCGCGTGATCGCGGACGTCGTCCCAGAAGGCCGTCAACACCGCATGCAGGACCGTGCCGCGTTCCTTCGCGGACAAGCCGTCGGGACATTCATCCCAACCATCGCTTCGCAATCGATAGCGGGCGAAGGCCTGGAACGGACAGGCGCTTTGACTCTCGAACAGCCCCGCACTTCCCCGCAACGCCGCGCGCCCAGCGAGTGCCGGCGCCCTGAAGTCAACGACGCGCTCCAGCTCGAGTGCCGGCATCGTTTCCGACCAGCGGGCATGGCGCGTCGGTCGAGCGGCTTGCGGAAGCTCATGCCAGCTCGCGAAGAGCGGCGACATCGCCGAGGGCGCATCGTCGATATGCTCGGCGTGGCTCACGATGACTTCATCCGCGATCGCTTCCAGCTGCGCGGTCAGCTGCTGGGCCCGCACGAGTGCGGTATCCGGATGCGCGCCCGTTATACGACGAAGTCGCTGCCACGAAAGCGGGAGAAACGGATTCGCGGCGGGCGCCGGCGGCCAACGCTGTGCGTCGAATCCCGCCAGCCAGGCGCAATCGAACGTCAAGCCGGCGGCTTCCAGGACACCAAGAATGCGAATCTGTGCGGCTCCGCCTTCTGGTGCCCAAGACGTATCGGCGAGCAGTGCCCGAAGCGACGCGAGCGCCGTTCGGGCAGAAACCTCGCCCGTGATCATGCCGGTTGCCGCAAAACGCGCGAGGGCGTTCGACCACGCCTCGTGCGCCTGCCACTGCTCGCTCGCAAGTGCGGCGGTCCCCGGCCAGCCGAGCGCACGCAGCCAGTCGGACCAGACCCGTGCCCAGTCACGCGGCAATTGGTCGCCGCGCGGAATGGAAGGCAGCATCTCGAGTCGCGCGTTAAGATCACCATCGTGGCGGCGCAACGCAGCGGTCACGTCGTTCCATGTCACGGTGCGCCGGCCTTCCTTCCGCCATCGCCGTTCAATCGCGCCGCGACTGTGCCAGCGGGAGCTCGCATCGGGCAGGAACGGAGACCGGATGACGGCTGCCGCCGCAGTCGCGTCCAGTTCTCCCGCCGACAACGCGATCAGGTCGAGCGCGGAAGCGACGATCGGCACGCCGCCAAGCGGCTCGCCGAGCGAGATGCCATAGGGTCTTGACGCGTCTCCCGCGAGCGTCAGCAAGCGCTCGGGACAAAGTATCTCTTCGGCGAGCGCAATCGTTTCCTCGCGCCGGGCGTCGAGATCCGCCACGACGATCGCAACGCGTGCCCGCGGATCGGCGACAACGCGCGCGCGCGCAAAGGCCAGCGCCTGCTCGAGCTCCACCGAAGGCGTAGCACAGGTGATCTGGTGCCGGCTTCGCGCCCGGCGCTCGTCGATGCCGAGCTCGTCGATGACGACGCCCGCATCGCGAAGCGCCACTATCAGCCGTTGTTGCGCAGGCGTGAGGGCAAGGAAACCGTACAGTACGATGCGGCCCAGCCCGCGTGTCCACGCCGCCGAAACGCTCTGGCGGAGCACATCCGGCAGCTGCGCCCGATCGAGGGCGTCGAGCCTCGTCAGTCGGCGCGCGTACGCGTCCGCCCACGCCGCGAACGACCTCGCGTCTTCGTCGCCGTGTGCCACGATTTGCGCGAGCGATTCATCGGGGTCGCGCCACGTGTGGAACAGCGACCAGGCGTCCGCAGCATAGCGTGCCGCGCCGCGGATATTCAGCAGCTCGGGCGCGTTTTCACCAACGATGCGATGCCAGAGCTCGCGCGCCGCGCCCGTGTCGAGCAGTGCAACGGAGGGGGTCGCTGCGGCGGCGGATGCAGCGAGCCAGAGGCGCTCGACCCACATCGTCCAGGGAAGCGCTTGCGCAGGGACCCATGCTCGCTCGCCCGCGGCCACGCGTGCAGCATCGAACTGCAGCGCGATCTCGCGCGCAAGCCGATTGTTGGGCGTGACGATCGAAGCGCCGGCCGCCAGCGCTCCGCCGAGAAATGACTGCGGCATCCTGCGATTGGAAGCACGCGCCCGACGAGGCGCGCTGCGGATCAGGAGCGCAACTCTAGCAGATGCAGACGATCATCAGCGCCGATCGAACTCGACGATCAAGAGCTGCTCGTCGGTATCGTCAAGATGCTGGTAACAGCCCGCTAGTCGGACGCAGGCGATCCGCGCATTAGTGTCGAAACGCCCGCGAGCTGCTCCACGGACGAATCGGGCGATACGAAACCGCCATTCGGGGCGAGGGGCCGGGCTACGGCAGCACCGGTCTGCATGAGAAGCGAGCTCATCGCGACCGTCGCAGGCGAATCGATTCTGCGCTTGCTCGGCAGCCATTCGCCGCACCAGTCATCGTCACGCACGTGAGGCCAGATTCCCTCGACCATGTACGTCTTCGCCGACGTGGGATGCACGATCGGTCCCGTGCGCCGGCACTTGCCCCAACGAATGCCCTTGTCTTCGGTCTGGAGCTCGTTTCGATCGTAGTGCTGGCACGCGACACACTTTTCCAATGCGATCTCCGAGGGAGTAGGAGTCAGACGAGCGGTCAGTGCAGTACTGCTGAAGCGAAACCGAGCGTCACGATCTTTCTTGTCGGCCGCACGCGCCGCGCCGCGAGCCGATGAACCGACCTCCCGGGCGCCGCAGCTGGGGGATTGCGCCTCCGCATGCGTCGCGCCCGACCGCTGCGACGTTGCGCGTCGACTTCGGATCTGCGTAGCCTTGCCACGCGACCCGTGGGCCGTCGTCCGGGGAAGCGCAGGTTCGATGAAAAAACGGCCGCCGACCGCATCGCTGTTTGCAGTGTGTAAATATCCCCGGCGACCGCAAACCGGTGGATGAGGTTAGGCTGCGAGTTCCGGAAGCACCGCGAGGAGCGTCTCCGGAACCTGCTGCACACGAGTGAATCCCGGCAGTGCCTGCGAGTCGAGCTGCGACTGCAGTTCCGCGTCCGCCGCTGCCGCCTCCTGCGACAACTGTGCGTCGTACGCCTTGCGTTGTTCGGGGTCCGACAGCACCGCGTACGCGGAGTGAATCATCCGCACGAGGCCCGACAGATCCTGGCCGGCGTCGGTAATGCCGTACTGAAAGCGCTCGAGTAACGCGGCGTATGCGGCTTCGATCCTGTTCGACGTCGCGCCGGGTGCGAGTTCGAGGTAGTCGTAATGCGTGTAATTCACCATCTTCTCCTGTCCGGGTCGGCGTTTTGATCATCGCCGGCTGGCACCTGTTGAGCAGCAACCGTGCCACGCGCGAAATCCATCGATCGGCACGCGTTAAGTTATTGACGCAACACGAAGCGCAACGCACGCGCAAAGTGCTGCGGACACTTCGTGGTCTACGAAACCGGGGATGGGCCGCCGTTGACGGGCGGGTGCGAACCGTCAAATCACGGCAAGTCGCGTCGCACGTCGCGGTGGCGGAAACGCTGCATTGATTTCTGCAAGCGTCGCTGCGGAAAGTTCAACGTCCGTCGCGGCGCGATTCTCCGCAACGTGCGCGACATTGCTGGTTTGCGGAATGGCAATCACGCCATCGCGCCGGATCAACCATGCGAGCGCGAGTTGGGCCGGTGTTGCGCCAACCGAGCGCGCGATGCGTCGCAACCCGGAATCCTTCAGCAGCGCGCCTTCGCCGACAGGTGAATACGCCATGAGCGCGATTCGATGAGCGCGACATAGCGGAGCGAGCGACCATTCGATGCCACGCTCACCGAGGTGATACAGAACCTGATTCACAGCGCAATGCGCACCCTCGGGGAGCGCCAGCAGTTCCTCGATGTCGTGCGTATCGAAGTTCGACACGCCCCACCGTGCGACCTTGCCTTCGCGACGGAGCCGTTCGAACGCGTCGACGGTTTCAGCGAGCGGGATCCGCCCGCGCCAGTGCAGCAGGTACAGGTCCAGGCGATCCGTGCGAAGCCTCTGCAGACTGCGCTCGCACGCGAGCATCGCGGACTTCGCACCCGCGTTGTGCGGGTAGACCTTGCTCACGATAAACACGTCGTCACGCCGCCCCGCCAACGCGTCTGCAACCACTTCTTCGGCACCGCCATTCGCGTACATCTCAGCAGTGTCGACAAGCGTCATGCCGGATGCGATACCGGCACGCAGCGCGGCGACCTCGCGCGGCCGCCAACGCGCCGTATCGCCCATGTGCCACGTGCCCATCCCGAGCGCCGGGACCTCGGTCTCGTCCGCGAGTCGGACGGCGGGTATAGGAGCTTCGAGTGGGTGTTGCATCGTCAAAAGGAGAAACGTATGGCGCAGTGCGAACGGGTAGCGCGCATTCACCGCGCCTGGGTGACCCGCTGCACCGCACGGCGCCCGCGGCATGGGGGGTTGCCCGACGTACAATGCATGATCATGCCGCCGCTCGACAGTTCCCCAACGCCTGCCCGGCACATCGTACGCGCCGCGTGTCCGCATGACTGCCCGGACACATGCGCGATGCTCGTCACGGTCGAAAATGGCCGCGCCGTCGAGATTAGAGGCGCGCCCGATCATCCGACGACGGCCGGCACACTCTGTACGAAGGTCGCCCGCTACCTCGATCGCACCTATTCGCCCGATCGCGTCAGGTTTCCGATGCGTCGCGTGGGCCCGAAGGGCGAAGGACGCTTCAAGCGCATCTCCTGGGACGAAGCGCTGGACGAGATCGTCGAGCGTTTCCAATCCATTGCGGCGTCCGAAGACGGCCCGCAGGCGATCGTCCCCTACAGCTACGCCGGCACGATGGGACTGCTGCAGGGCTCGTCGATGGATCGGCGCTTTTTCCATCGCCTGGGCGCGTCGCTGCTCGACCGGACCATCTGTTCCGCCGCCGGCAAGGCGGGATGGGCCGCGGTCGTCGGTGCGTCGGTCGGCATGGATGTCGAGCGTTACGTGGACAGTCGGCTGATCCTCATCTGGGGCAGCAACCCGGTGACGTCGAACCTCCATTTCTGGGCCCGCGCGCAGGAGGCCAAGCGGCGCGGCGCGCGACTGATCGCGATCGATCCGTATCGCAGCCTGACGGCCGAGAAGTGTCACGAGCATATCGCGCTTCTGCCGGGAACCGACGCCGCACTCGCGCTCGGCATCATGCATCTGCTGATTGAAAACGGACACACGGATCGCGACTACATCGACCACTACACGATCGGTTTCGACGACCTTGCGGCGCGAGCGCGCGATTGGCACCCCGCGCGAGTCGCGGCCACGTGCGGCATTCCCGCCGAGCAGGTTGTCGCCCTCGCGCGCGACTACGCCACGATCAAGCCCGCCGCCATTCGCCTGAATTACGGGATGCAGCGCGTCGCCGGCGGCGCGAATGCCGTGCGCGCAATCGCATGCCTGCCCGCGTTGATTGGCGCCTGGCGTGATCCGGCGGGCGGTGCACTCCTGTCGTCTTCCGGGACCTACCCGGTCGACAGAGCTGCACTCGAGCGGCCGGATCTGATTCGCGGCACGCCACGGACGATCAACATGTCGACGATCGGCGATGCCCTTACCAAGCTCGACGATCCTCCGATCCGGGCGATCTACGTCTACAACTCCAATCCGGTCGCCGTCGCACCCGATTCGTCTCGCGTCGCCGCCGGCTTCGCCCGCGAGGATCTGTTCTGCGTCGTGCACGAGATCTTTCGAACCGACACCGCGGATTTTGCGGACATCCTGCTCCCCGCAACGACACAGCTCGAGCAGACGGACATCCACAACTCGTACGGACACCTGTACGCGCTGGCCAATAACCGTGCGATCGAGCCCATCGCGGAGGCGCTGCCGAACACCGAGGTCTTCCGGCGACTGGCTGCGCGAATGGAATTCACGGAAGCGTGCTTCAGCGACACCGATGAAGACCTTGCACGCCAGGCGTATTGCGCGGACGACGTGCGCGCAAGGGGACTCGACTGGGACCGGCTGAAAGCCGATGGCTGGCAGCGTCTGAACGTTCCCAGTCCCTACGCCCCATTCGCGAACGGCGGCTTCCCCACGCCGTCGGGCAAATGCGAGTTCTGGTCGAAAGCGCTTGCCGCGCAAGGACACGATCCGCTGCCGGCGTACATCCCGCCGCGCGAATCGGCCGCCACGGCCCCGGATTTGGCGGCGCGGTACCCGCTCGCCTTCATCTCACCGCCCGCGCGCAATTTCCTGAATTCATCGTTCGCGAACCTGCCGCAGTTCGTCGCCGGAGAGCGGACGCCTCACCTCGAGATCCATCCGCAGGATGCGGCGCACCGTGGCATCCAATCCGGCTCATCGGTACGCGTCTTCAACGATCGGGGAAGTTTGCTCGCGGCTGCACGCGTGACCGATCGCGCGCGGCCGGGTGTCGTCGTGGCGCCGTCGGTATGGTGGAGAAAGCTGGCGCCAGGCGGCGAGAACGCAAACGCCGTAACGAGCCAGGCCTTAACCGACCTCGGCCGTGCGCCGACGTTTTACGACTGCCTGGTGGAGGTGCAGCTCGCATAGCCCGCATGCGCGCCGCTCATGACGCGGGCCGGCCGTTATAGCTTTCGCACCAGCCCCACCATCACGCCGAAGATCTCGAGTTCGCCTTCGGGGCGAATGACGGCATAGGCCTTGTTTTCCGGCCTGAGCACGAAGCGGCCGTTCTCGAGATCGAGGCATTTGAGCGTGAACTGGTTATCGACGATGGCGACGACGATGTCGCCCTTCTGCGCTGCCGCGCGTTTCTCGACGACGACGAGATCGCCCTCGTAAATGCCGGCGTCGATCATCGAGTCGCCTTTGACCCTCACGAGCACCGTTTGCGACGGACGCTCGATCAGGTAGTCGTCGAGCGTGACGGCATCGGGCTCACCGTCACTGACCGGATCCGGCAAGCCGGCGCGCACGAAGCCCGCCGCGACCGGGCGGGCGAAGAATCGCTTGGTCGGCGCAAGACGGCGATCGGGTGTCGATTCGAGGTAGCCGGCGAGCTTCATCCGCGCGACGAGCGCGGCCACCGACGATTTGGAGCGCAGGCCAAGCAAGCCGCCGATCGATGAGTAGGACGGCAGCGCCCGGTGCCGCGCATAGTAATCCTGCAAGGCGCCAAGGTAGGAACGATCGTTCGACATCGGGTTAGAATAGCGAACGAACGTTCGTGCGTCAAGGCTCCGTCTTTGCGCGCTACTCGCCCATCCAGCCCCGCGCGCGTCTCCCCACTCGATGCTTCCTGCGCCCGCCTTCGCGTTCATCGACCTCGAGACGACCGGCACATCGGCGCAGCGCGACCGTATCACGGAGATCGGCATCGTCCGCGTGGACGAAGACGGGACAGCCTGCCCTCACGTCACCGAGTGGAGCAGTCTCGTCGATCCCGAGGTTCCGATTCCCGCCGCCATCCAGGCACTGACGGGAATCACCAATGCGATGGTCGCTTGCGCCCCGACGTTTTCGGCGATCGCGCGCGACGTCCTGCAAATGCTCGCCGGTTGCGTGTTCGTCGCTCATAACGCGCGCTTCGACTACGGTTTTCTCAAGCACGCGTTCGCACGCCTGGAGAAGGCTTTCGCGGCGCGCGTCCTATGCACGGTGCGGTTGTCGCGCCGCCTGTTCCCGGACGAGCCCGCGCACGGTCTCGATGCGGTGATCTCCCGTCATGCGCTGCACGTGCCGGACCGGCATCGCGCACTAGGCGACGCGCGTGCGTTATGGTCGTTCGTCCAGTGTCTTTACGCGCAGGTCGAACGCGAGCGCGTCGACAGCGCAATCAAACGGATTCTGCGCATCCCGAGCCTGCCGCCGCAGCTCCCGCCCGACACCATCGATGCACTGCCGGAAGCGCCGGGCGTGTATCTGTTCTACGGGGACAATCCTCTGCCGCTCTACATCGGCAAGAGCATCAACCTGCGCGAGCGCGTAAGCGCGCATTTCTCCACCGATTGGCATAGCGAAACGGACCTGCGGCTGTCGCGCGAGATACGCAGGATCGAGCACCAGCGAACGGCAGGCGAGCTCGGCGCGCTTATCCGTGAAGCGGTGCTGATCAAATCGAAGATGCCCGCGCACAACCGCGCATTGCGTCGCAAGACCGAGGCGGGGATCGTGCATCTCGTGGACGGCCTCCCGCAGTTCACCTGTGCCGCCGGCGTCGATGCGACGGTACTGTCGGGGGCATATGGACCATTTGCGTCGCGCGCGGCTTTCCGGGCGACGCTGCGGCAGCTCACCACGGAACATCGCTTGTGCTGGCGGCGACTCGCACTCGAGCGGCGTGCGCAGGGTGCGTGTTTTGCGCGCCAGCTCCGTCGCTGCGAGGGTGTTTGCGTCGGTGAAGAAGCGCCCGCAACCCACGATCGACGCCTGGCGGATGCGCTCGCGCCGTTTCGCATTGACCCATGGCCGTTTGCCGGACCCGCGCTCGTTCGGGAACGCGCGATCGCGGAGGAAGGCGCCGATGTCCACATCGTCCGTGACTGGTGCTGGCTCGGGACGGCGCGCGACGACGGCGAGCTTGCGATGCTTCTGGAAGCTCCGCAGCGCGCGTCGTTCGATCCGGACGTCACGCGGCTCTTCCTCAGGCGTTACCACGCAGGCACGCTACGCCTCCTACCGATTGCTTACCCGAATCGCGAAACCGCCACCTACACTGACTAGCCTGCCACCGCATGCGCGGCAATGATCTCCGCCACGCAGGCCGTCAGTCGCTTCGCGTACTCGATATGCAGGAATTCGTTGGGCCCGTGCGCGTTGGATTTGGGGCCGAGAACACCGGTAATGAGGAACTGCGCGCGCGGAAAGCGTTCGCCGAGCATCGCCATGAAGGGGATCGTCCCTCCTTCGCCCATCGCAGCCGCACTCTTGCCGTAGTTCGCCTGCGAGGCGTCCTCGAGGGCCCGCGTGAGCCAGGGTCGTGAAGCCGGCGCATTCCAGCCGGTCGCGCCTTGCGCGGTCTCGAACGTTACGTGCGCGCTATGCGGAGCGTCCGCTTCAAGGAGTGACTTCATCGCCACGGTCGCCGCGTGACCGTCCACGAGCGGCGGCAGCCGCAGCGACAGCTCGAGCGAAGTAAACGGCCGCAGTACGTTGCCTGCATTCGCAATGGGCGGAAGTCCGTCGGCGCCGATGATCGACAGCGCCGGTCGCCATGTGCGATTGAGGATCGCTTCCGCGCCGGCCTCGACCATTGGTTGAGTTCCTGCGGCAAACGGAAACTTGCGAATGATGACGTCACCGAGAATCGATGCCGCATGCCCGGCCTGCTCCACCCGCTCCGGCGGAATCGGCGAATGGAACATCGAAGGAAGGATCCATCCGGTCGCCGAGTCTTCGAGCCGATCGAGCAGTTTGCGCGCAATGCGGAACGATGACGGCACAACGCCGCTCGCATCGCCTGAGTGCACACCCTCGGTCAGCACCTCTACCGTCAACTTGCCCGCTGCCAAACCGCGGAGCGACGTCGTCATCCACAGACGCTCATAATCGCCGCATCCGGAATCGAGACCGATGACGAGATCGACGTTGCCAAGTCGCGATGCAAGCGTATCCAGATACGCGGGCAGGTCGTAGCTGCCGCTTTCCTCGCACGTCTCGATCAATCCGATGCACCGCGCATGCGGCACGCGCCTGGCGCCAAGTGCGCCGAGCGCGGACAGTGCCGCGAAAATGGCGTAACCGTCGTCCGCGCCGCCGCGGCCGTACAGCTTGCCGTCGTCGATGACCGGATTCCACGCGCCGCCATCCGCTCGCCATCCGACCATTTCGGGTTGCTTGTCGAGATGACCGTAGAGCAGCACCGTGCGCTCGTCGCTCCCCGGCACCTCGAACAGCAGCACGGGCGTGCGGCCGGCCAGGCGAACGATGTCGACGCGAAGCCCGGGGATCGGCTGTGCTCGCGCCCAATCCTCGGCGAGCCGGATGACGCGTCCAATATGCCCGTTCGACTCCCACGCCGGATCGAAGTGAGGCGACTTCGCGGGAATGCGAATGTATTCGATGAGGCGCGGAACGATGTCGCGATCCCATTGACGTGCAATGTGTTCGATATCGGCGATGGGCATGGAGGAACTTCCAGCGGGGACGACGAACAATACCAAAATTGGCGCGCGCGCGTGCACGCGGTCCGCCCTTGCATCTTCGCTGCTGGCGTACGCCGCTCGCACCGTAGAATCGACGTCCGCTGCGCGTTTCGAGGCACCCCCTATGGGCATCGACAAAACGGGAACTCCTGCGCGAGGCGTAATGTGAACGCGACCGACCCGCACCCGTACAGCGCGCTTACGCCCGACTGCGTCCTCGATGCGCTGGAAAGCGTCGGGATCCGTGGCGACGGTCGCATGCTTCCGCTCGGGAGCTATGAAAATCGCGTTTATCAGGTGTGGCGCGAAAACGCGTTGCCGGTCGTCGCGAAATTCTACCGACCGGGCCGCTGGAGCGATGATCAGATTCTCGAAGAGCATGCCTTCGTCGACGAACTGGTCGCACAGGAAATCCCCGTCGTTGCGCCGCTCGTGCTGGAGGGCCGAACGCTCCACCAGTTCGCCGACTTTCGCTTTGCCGTGTATCCGCGTCGCGGTGGACGAGCGCCGGAACTCGAGCAGCGCGGGACGCTCGAGCAGCTGGGCCGCTTCATCGGTCGGCTGCACGCGGTCGGCGCGGCCCGCACGTTCAAGCATCGACCCGCGGTCACGATCGAAGTGTTCGGCGACGAATCGCGCGACTACCTGCTCGCCCACGATTTCATTCCCGGCGATATCCGAGCCGCCTGGGAGAGCGTGATCGAAGAGGCGTTGCAGCGCGTGCGTCACGCTTTCGCGAATCGCCGCGTCGGCACGCTGCGCCTGCACGGCGACTGTCACGCCGGGAATGTGTTGTGGACGGACGACGGACCGCATTTCGTCGACTTCGACGACGCGCGCACCGGACCGGCCATCCAGGATCTCTGGATGCTGTTGTCCGGAGACCGCACCGCGATGGAACCGCAGCTCGGTGTGGTCCTGCGAGGCTACGAGACGTTTCGGGAGTTCGATCGACGCGAACTCGCGCTGATCGAGCCGTTGCGGACGCTACGACTGCTCCATTATTCGGCCTGGCTCGCACGGCGCTGGGACGATCCCGCCTTTCCGGCTGCGTTTCCCTGGTTCAACACCCAGCGCTACTGGCAGGACCGAATCCTCGAAATGCGCGAGCAGCTTGCGCTGATGGACGAGCCGCCTCTCTCGGCTTGACCGTACGCTCTATGGCCAAGCGCGGCCCCCACGAGATGACAGGCGGCAACGATGACGACCGTCGGACGTCACCTACGTCGTTTTCAGCTGTGCCCACGTTGCCCGTGATGACGCGATGCGACAACAATGAACGTGTCACATCGACGGGGGATACTCATGGCTGACGACCGTTCGTTGCGCGGTGGGCAGGACCGGACACGGGTTAACATCGACCAGGACTACGAAGCAAAATACTGGGCGGCCAAGTGGGGCGTCAGCCAGGAAGAGCTGCGCGCTGCGGTCGCCGAGGTCGGGCCGATGGCCAGCGATCTCGAGCGACACTTCGGCTCGCGTCAAACGTCACGGTCGAGCGCGTAAAGCGCGCGTCCGCCGCCATCGCTTCCCGGCGCGCGCGGGCGAAGAAATGATCATGCCGGGATCACGATGGCGCTCGAACTTTATCGCAAAAAGCGCAACTTCAAGACGACGCCGGAGCCCGCCGGACGGGTGGGCCGGCGTCGCACCCGCGAGCCGGTCTTCGTCATCCAGAAGCACAAGGCGTCGCACCTGCACTACGACTTCCGGCTCGAACTCAACGGCGTCCTGCTGAGCTGGGCCGTTCCCAAGGGGCCGAGCCTCGACCCTGCGGACAAGCGACTTGCGATGCACGTCGAGGATCACCCGCTCGAGTATGGCGATTTCGAGGGCGTGATACCGCCGAAGCAATACGGATCGGGAACCGTGTTGCTGTGGGACCGCGGACACTGGCAGCCGCAGGGCGACCCGGAGACTGCATATAAGCAAGGCAAGCTCAAATTCGTCCTGCACGGGGAGAAGCTTCACGGCGGATGGATGCTCGTCAAGAGTCACGGCGGCAAGTACGGCGGCGACAAGAGCTGGCTTCTGATCAAGGAGCGCGACGAATACGCGCGCACCGGTGCTGACGCGCACATCGTCGACACCGAGCCGGACAGCGTCGCTTCGAAGCGTGGACTGGAGGCGATCGCCGCAGACCCCGAGCGCGTCTGGCACTCGAACAAGTCGGTCGCCGAGAATGTCGCTGGCGGCCGCGTGGAAAAGAAGCGGCCCCCGGCCGCCCGCGGCAACGGCGCGCCTGCACCCGCCAAGGTGAAAGGCGCGCGCAAGGCGGCACTGCCGGAAAGTCTGGACGCGCAACTGGCGATGCTCGTCGATGCGCCGCCGGAAGGACCGGGCTGGCTGCACGAAATCAAGTTCGACGGTTACCGCATGCTGTGCCGTGTTTCCAACGGCAAATGCAGGGTCGTTTCGCGCAACGGCAAGGAGTGGACCGCCAACTTTCCCGGGATTGCGGGTGCGATCGCGCAGTTGCCGGTGACGAAGGCATGGATCGACGGCGAGATCATCGTCAACGATGCCAACGGCCGCTCGAGCTTCCAGGCGTTGCAGAACGTGCTTTCCGATGCGTCGGGGGCGAAGCCGCTCTACTACGCATTCGACCTGCCGTACCTTGACGGGTACGACTTGCGCGAAGCGTCGCTGGTCGATCGCAAGGCACTCCTCCGCGAGGTGATCGGCACCGAGCCGCTGGTCCGCTACAGCGATCATGTCGAAGGCAACGGCCGCGTTTTTTTTAACGAGGCGTGCCGCCTCGGCCTGGAAGGGATCGTGTCGAAGCGAGCCGATTCGGCGTACCAGGCCGTGCGCGGGCGCAACTGGCAGAAAGTGAAATGCGCGCTGCGCCAAGAGTTTGTCATCGGCGGCTATACGAGTCCGCAGGGCGCGCGGTCGGGCTTCGGCGCACTGTTGCTTGGCGTGTACGACGGCAAGGACCTGCGCTACTGCGGCAAGGTCGGGACGGGCTTCAACGAAGCGCTTCTGGCGTCGCTGGCGAAAGCATTGCAACAGCGCGGGGTCGAGAAGTCACCTTTCGTCGACCCCCCGACGGGTGCGGAAGGCCGCCGCGCACACTGGGTGAAGCCCGACCTCGTTTGCGAAGTGAGCTTCACGGAATGGACACGCGACGGAACGCTCCGGCATCCTTCGTTCCAGGGCTTGCGCGAAGACAAGCGCGCGCGCGACGTTGTGCGCGAGGAACCGGCGCATGCCGCGCCCGATGCGGCGAGCGCAGATGGCCCGCGTCCGACGCCCGCGTCCGTTCGCACCAAGAAGCGGGCGACGACATCGAGTCGCGGTCCGGCACCGAAACGCGCCGCCAACGCTCGCCGGGCCTCGGCCGCCAGCGCGCCGGACACGATTGCCGATGTGGCGATAAGCAACGGCGACAAGGTCCTCTATGCGGAAGCAAGCGTCACCAAGCGCGAACTCGCCCAGTATTACGAGACAATCGGCGATTGGATCGTGCCCCACCTCGAGAACCGGCCGTTGACGCTCGTCCGTTGTCCTAACGGGTGGAACAAGCCGTGTTTTTTCCAGAAGCACGCGAGCGAGTCCGTATCCGACTTCATCGAGCGCGTCGACATCCGGGAAGGCGGCGGCGAGCAACCGTACATGATGGCGAACAGCGTTAGCGCAGTCGTTGCGCTCGTCCAGATGGGCGTGCTCGAGATTCATCCATGGGGATCGCGCGCACCCCGCCTCGGTTATCCCGACCGCCTTATCTTCGACTTCGATCCCGACGAATCGCTGGGATGGGATAAGGTCGTCGAAGCCGTCGACATACTTCGGAAGCTGCTCGAGACACTCGGCCTCCGCCCGTTCATCAAGACGACCGGGGGCAAGGGATTGCACGTCGTGATCCCGATACAACCAACGCGCGCCTGGGACCGGGCGAAGGCATTCTGCAAGGCGATCGCCGAGCTGCTCGTCCGGACGTTTCCCGACCGGTTCACCTCGAAGATCACGAAGTCCACGCGCGAAGGTCGCATCTTCGTCGACTATCTGCGCAACGCCGAGAACGCGACCGCGATCGCGGCCTATTCGGTACGGGCCAAGGCGAACGCCCCCGTCGCCATGCCGATCGCCTGGGAGCAGCTCAAGGACGACCTGCGCTTCGACCACTTCAACGTGCGCAATGTGCCGGGACTCCTGCGCCATCGCCGCCAGGACCCCTGGAGCGACCTCGACGTCGTGGAGCAAGAGCTGACCGATGCAATGCTGCGCCAGGTCGGCGTGTCGTAAAAGCCATTCAAACACGAACGACAACGCGAGGAGCAGAACGATGGCAAGGCCGATCTGGAAGGGAATGATCAGCTTCGGGCTCGTGAGCGTGCCCGTGGTGCTTTATCCCGCCGAGCAGTCGCACACGCTGTCGTTCTCGATGCTCGACAAGCGCGATTTCGCCCCGATCGGCTACAAGCGCTACAACAAGACCACCGGCAAGGAAGTGCCGTGGAACGACATCGTCAAGGGCTACGAATACGAAAAGGACCAGTTCGTCGTCATGAGCGAGGAAGACTTCCGGCGCGCCAATGTGCAGCAGGCGCGCTCGGTCGACATCGTCACGTTCGTCGACGCAGGCAGCATTCCTCCGCAGTATTTCGCAACGCCCTACTACCTCGTCCCCGGCGAGCGCGGTCAGAAGGTTTACGCGCTGCTGCGCGAGACGATGCGCGCAACCGGCAAGGTCGGCGTGGGGCAGGTCGTCATCCGTACGACACACCATCTCGCAGCCGTCGTGCCGATCGATGATGCGTTGATGATGATCACGATGCGCTACGCAAACGAGATTCGTGCGCGCAAGGAGTTCGACTTCCCGTCGACGAACATGAAGACCGTCGGCGTGACCCCGAAGGAGCTCGAGCTCGCGCGCAAGCTCATCGAAGACATGGCAGGCGAGTGGAAGCCGGAGGAATTCGAGGACACGTATAACGAGGACCTGATGCAGCGCATCGAGGAGAAGATCAAGCGCGGCGAAACGCACGTGCTGACGAAGCCCGAGGGCGAAGCGGCGGAGCCCCGTTCGGCGCAGGTCATCGATTTGATGGATTTGCTTAAGCAAAGCCTCAGTGGCGAAGGACGCGGGAAAAAGACGGGCGCTCGCGCACCGGCCCGGCGCGAAGCATCGGTGACTGACGTCACGGATGCGCCGAAAGCGCGGGCGCGGAAATCCGCCAAGGCCGCAGCGTCCAAGGCGGCTGCCGAACCGAAGTCCGCCGCGCGTCGCAAGCGCGCGTAAGGGCTTCGTTCGGACCCCGTTGTGAAGCGAGCGTGGCATGCCCGAGCAGAAATGGCCCGACGTGTTGTGGATCGTTCGCCACGGCCAGAGCGCCGGCAACGTTGCGCGCGAGGAGGCGGAGCGAGCCGGCGTACCGTTGATCGACATCGCCACGCGCGACATGGACACGCCGCTGTCGCCGCTCGGGGAAAAGCAGGCGGTTGCGCTCGGTCGCTGGTTCGGCGCAATGGCCCCCTCTGTGCAGCCCACCGTCGTCCTGTGCTCTCCTTATACGCGCGCCTTGGAGACCGCGAGGTTGCTGCTCTCCACGGCCGGCATCGATGACGATGACTTCAAGCTGCATTGCGACGAGCGCCTGCGAGAAAAGGAATTCGGGGCGCTCGACCGACTGACTAAGCTCGGCATTCGCCAGAAGTACCCGGATCTCGCCGAACAGCGTGCCCACGTGGGCAAGTTCTATTTTCGCCCACCAGGCGGAGAGAGCTGGTGCGACGTCATCCTCAGATTGCGCAGCGTCCTGGACACGGTCACTCGCGAGCACCGCCGCGAGCGCGTGCTGATCGTGGGTCACCAGGTCACGGTCAATTGCTTTCGCTACCTTTTCGAGCGCATGACGGAAGCGCAGATCCTCGCGATCGATCAGCGCGCCGACGTTCCCAACTGCTCAGTGACCTCGTATGAATTCGATCGATCCGCGGGCCGTCAGGGCAAGCTCGCGCTGCGCCTCGTGAATTTCGTCGCCCCGCTCGAGGAGGCAGGCGCCGCCATCACCACCGCACCCGACATACCGGCCGCACCGAAGTCTTGAACCGAGGGCTGTAGGACCCGGCCTACAGCGCATGCAGACGCACGCCGATGGCCTAAGGTAACGACTGTCCTAAAAATGATCGCCATTCGTGTTTGTCCCACGACGGGAGATTTTGCGTGTTCGATTGGCTCAAGCGTTTCTTGGCGGCTTTCGCGGTGATTACGTTCTTCACGCTTTCG
>JBKPOL010000538.1:0-4445 GCA_046733075.1 Pseudomonadota bacterium
CGGATCCCGTCGGCGCTTTCCACGAAGGACGAGCCGTTCGCGCGCCGGAGCGTGCCGCGCACGATGTTCATGGCGGGCGAACCGATGAATTGCGCGACGAACAGGTTGTACGGCCGGTCGTACAGCTCGAGCGGCGTCCCGATCTGCTCGATGACGCCGTCGTGCATGACGACGATTCGATCGGCCATCGTCATCGCCTCGATCTGGTCGTGCGTGACGTAGACGGTCGTCGTCTTGAGACGCTGGTGCAGCGCCTTGATCTCCGAGCGCATCTGCACGCGGAGCTTCGCATCGAGGTTCGACAGCGGCTCGTCGAACAGAAAAACCTTCGGATCGCGAACGATCGCGCGGCCCATCGCAACGCGTTGTCTCTGTCCGCCGGACAGTTCGCGCGGAAAGCGCTCGAGATACGGCTCGAGATTCAGGATTTGCGCCGCACGCGCCACCCGGTTGGCGATCTCGCTCTTGTCCGCCTTGCGCAGGCGCAGGCTGAATCCCATGTTGTCGCGCACTGTCATGTGCGGGTACAGCGCGTAGCTCTGGAAAACCATCGCGATGTCACGATCCTTCGAGTCGACGTCGTTCACCGGGCGAGCGTCGATGGCGATCGTTCCGGCGGTGATCTCCTCCAATCCGGCCAGCATGCGCAGCAGCGTCGACTTGCCGCAGCCAGAAGGTCCGACGAGCACCATGAACTCCCCGTCCTGGATGTCGAACGAGATGCCGTGGATGACCTTCGTGGTGCCGAAGGCCTTCTCGATGTTATGAAAGGAGACGGAGGCCATTGTCAGTTGTCGGTGTCAGTTGGCGGTTTAGTTGTCGGCTGGGGTCAGTTGTCGTTGTCGGCTGCGGCCGGCTGCGACTGCGCGCGCATTACGCGCCCAACAGGACTTGCCGCCGACAGGGAGGAGCCCGGTAGCGCGGCCGGGCGGCGGCTTCAGATCAGTAGGCTGGTCACAGCGGGGACACGCGACAAAGGCTGCTGAAGCGCGATCGACGCGCGCCCACCGAAGCGGCGCGTGCCTGCGACGTGTCGGAGGACTGTTAACGGTCAGCCGCCTCCTGGTCACGCCTTCACCGCCCCCGCGGTCAGTCCCGACTGCATATACCGCTTGAACACATAGTAGATCGCCGCCGGCGGCAGCGCATAGATGAGCCCCGTGGTCATCAGGAGCTCCCAGGGCGAGTCGTCCGCCGACATGAACTGACCGAGTGCGACGGCGAGCGTGACATCCTTGTCGCTCGACAGGAGCAGGAACGCGTAGAGGTACTCGTTCCACGCGAGGAGCAGCGCATAGATGCCGACCGCGACGAGCGATGGCGCCATCAGGGGCACGTAGACGAGGCGGAACAGTTGCAACGGCGATGCGCCGTCGATGCGTGCCGCCTCGTCGAGCTCGAACGGCAACTTGTCCGACGCCTGCTTCAGCACCCAGATCGCATACGGCGACGCGATGGTGATCATCGCGAGGATCAGCGCCCATTGATTGTTCAGCAAGCCGTATGTCCCCATTGCCTTGTACATCGGCACCGCAAGGAACGCGGCCGGAATGAAGTACGTGAAGAGCGCGCAGTTCAGCACCGTCCGGCCGCCGCGCGCCTTCAAGCGACTGATCGCAAAGGCGGCCGTCGTGGCGACGAGCAGGGTGAGAACGCCGACGGAGACCGCGATGAGAATCGAGTTCCAAAGCTGACGCCAAAAGAACCCGAGGAAGTGATGCTGCTCGCGGAACACGAGCTCGAAGTTGCGGAGCGTCGGATGGTCCGGCCAGAGCTTGCCCGCGAACGCGTCCTCCTTGGTCGAGATCGAGAACAAGAACAGGTTGTAGATCGGGAGCAACGTCCAGATCGCGACCGGTATCCCGATCAGCAACAGCTTCGCTTCGGTGACGACTTTTTTCATGACGTCATCGCGACAGGCGCTTCATCATGAAGTACACGAGCGGCAGGACGAGCGGCATCGCGCACACGATCGTCGCCATCGCGAGATCGACCTGGTCGAGACGCAGATAGCGAATGCCGAGCGTCGCGAGGATATGCGTGAGATCGGCCGGGCCGCCTCCCGTCAGCAGGTAGACGCTGTTGAAATCGCCGAGCGTCCAGATCATCGAGAGGATCGTCGACGTCAGGTACAACGTGCGCATCGACGGCCACGTGATGAACTTGAATTGCTGCCACCGCGTGGCGCCGTCGACGCTCGCGGCTTCGTACAGCTCCTTCGCGATGCCGAGACGGCCGGCGATCATGATCATCGTCCAGAAGGGCAGGCTCTTCCAGACGTGCACGAGCATGGCCATCGAAAGCGCGAGCCAGCGGTCGTTCAACCAGTTCGGGCCGTCCTCCGCCGTGAGCTTGAAGATCAGCTGGTTGATCACCCCCCACTCCGGATTCAGCATGAAGCGGAGCGAGAGGATCGTCGGAATGGACGGCACCGCCCACGGCAGGATGAACAGCACCGACAGCCATTTGATCCATGGCCGCGCGGTCACGAAGAACCCGGACAACAACAGCGCCGCGATCATCTTCAGGTTGATCGCAACGATCAGGAAGACGAGTGTATTGACGACCGATCCCGCGAAGATCGGATCGTCGAAAAGCTGGACGTAGCTTTGCGGGTGGCGGGCGAGCCAAAGTCCGTAGCCCACCGGATACACGACGAACACGACGAAGATGACGACGTACGGAAGGAGGAACAGCACACCCCACGTCTTCCACGGCGACACGCGCTTTTTGCGCGGATCGGCAGCGCGGGTCGGTTCGACCCGGGGAAGCGCGAGGGTAGACATCGGAAAAGCCTAGCCGCTCCAATCCAAAATCAAGCGACGGGGCGGCGACGCCGCCCCGCCCTCCATCACATCTCGGATCCCGCCACTTCCTTGATGCGCGCAAGCAACTCGTCGACCGCTTTCTCGACCGGCCACTTCTCGCTCACGACGCGGTTCATCGCCTTCGCCCACACGTTCTCGTTGTTCAGGACGGTGAACTTGTAGTTCTTCGTGAATTCGAACGTCGTCGTGCCCGCTGTGAACTGACGCTGCACGGAGGTGCGGTGCGGATCGGCGAGCCAGAACGACAGCCGCGCGGCCCCGGACTTCGTCACCGGATACCAGCGTCCGAGCGATCCTTCGACGTACGGGATCAGGTTCTCGTCCTGCAGCAGGAACGCGATGAACTCCTTGCCACGCTTCTTGTTCTTGGAGTTCGCGAACATCGCGCCAGTCTTCACGGCTGCACGGTAGGTCATCGGCGAGCCGTCCGGCTTCTTCGGAAAGCCGGCAGTCGCGATGTTCTCGTAATAATTCTTTTTCGCCTGCTCGCGCTCCTCGGGCTTCAGCTTGTCGTTGTTCATGTCGTCGAACCACTTCGCGGCGATCGAGATTGTCGCGTTGTGCGTCATAATCGTCGTCTTGTTGTGGAACGCGACATTGTTGTCGGGATCCTTCCACGACGTTGACGACGGCGGCGTGCAGCCCTTGGTGTACGGCATCGTGTAGTCGCGCACTGCGCCGATCAGCCCCTGCCGCACCTTGGGATCGCCGACGGTGACCTTGCCGTTGTCGTCGACGAGCTTGACGTTGTAGGCATCCATGAACGTCAGGAACGAGTAGTACGAATCGCTCGAATCGACGCCCATCGGAAACCCGGTGCCGAAGATGCGCTTGCCGGTCTTCTTGCGATAGTCGGGCTGTGCCTTGTCGCACCAGAACGCCCAGTATTCCTTCCATGTTTCGGGAATCGTCGTGTCCCCCGCTTCCGCGAGCATGTCCTTCCAGTACTCGATATGCATGGTCTGCTGCTTCAGCGGAAAGCCGTAGTACGCGCGCTTCTTCGTCTTGTCGTTGTACAGGTACGTCGTCTCGAGGGTGTTCGGAAGGAACTTGTCCTTCATCGGCGTCAGGACGTCGCTCAGGTCCTCGAGCTTGCCCTCGTAAGCCCACTTGCCCAGCACCTGGAAGTCGTACACATCGATGTACGCGACATCGGGAGGATTGCCGGCGTCGAGCGCCGCGACGGTCTTCGGGATGCCGTCCTGAACGGCGTACTGCGACAGGTCGACCTTCACGCCGGTCTTCGCCTCGAACTTCTTCACCGCTTCGTAAAGCGCCGCGTCTTCGGACGGATAGAAGCCCTTGACCCACCAGACGACGATCGTTTCCTGCGCGGCGGCCGGCGTCACAGCGCCAAGCATGCCGAGCGCACACAGCGCGATGACGTACTTCGTGAATCGTTTCATGCGACTCCTCCCTTAAAACGCCGATTTCCGTTGCCGGGCGTCCTGGCCGCCGACGACGCCGTTGCAGCCTACGGGCGCCCCCCGGAAGTGTCAACCGAGAGACGCCCAGCCGTCACATCACCGCACCCACGTACCACGGCACGAACTCACTCTGCCCGTAGCCGTGAAGCTCGCTTTTCGTCTTCGTCCCCGACGCGGCGTCGAGCAGCAT
>JBKPOL010000539.1:0-9147 GCA_046733075.1 Pseudomonadota bacterium
GTGTAATTCAACAGGCCAGGCGCAATCGGAATCGTCGACCCCTTGATCTCGGTGACGAGCCCCGCGAAATGCTGCATGTACGCGGCGCTGATGTCGACGTCGTACCGCATCGCCTGCAGCGGGTTGCCGGTGTCGAGCGCATCCAGCCACGCAAGATCGTCGCGGTGCGCGCGCAGGATCGCCGCTGCGGCCCGGATGCTCCGTGCGCGGTCCTGTGCGGGCGTATCGCGCCATGCGGGGAATGCATCGGCGGCAGCGGCCACGGCCTGGTCCACATCGGTCGCATTGCCGTTGCTCGCCGTGCCGAGCGATGCACCGGTCGCAGGATCTTCCACGTCGATCATTGCGCCGGATACCGAGCGGTGCCACGCGCCGCCGTAGTAATGCTCGCGCCTCGCCGGGAGCGCGTGCACGACGTTCACCGGCTCACGCCCCGACATGCGGCCACCGATGCAGTCTCATTGTTTCCGCTCCCCGGGGATGTGCCGCAAGAGCGCCGAGGACACGGCTCGCGCGTACTCGGGAACGACCTGCACGTCGATCACGCACGTCGCCCCCGCTTTCACCCGCTCGATCGCCGATGCGAGCGACGACGCGTACGCCTCCGTGGTGTCCACGGGACCGATGCCCATCGCACCCTGAGCGTTGGCGAGTCGCGCGAGATCGAGCGGCGGCTCGTTCATCCGCATGCCGATCCAACGGTTCTCGATCGGACGACCGCGTACACGGGCCGTGCGCTCCTGATGCAGTTCATCGTTGAAGAACGAATGGTTGTTCGCCACGACGATCAGAACCGGCACGCGGTAGTGCACGCCCGTCCAGACGGCGGTCACGCCCATGACGAAGTCGCCGTCACCGAGAACCGCGACGGGCAGGCGATCGGTATGCCGTAGTGCGAGTGCGGCGCCTATAGCCATGCCCGGGCCGGATCCGATGCCGCCCGCACCATCGAAGCCGATATAGTCCAGCGGATGCGCGAACCGGCAGTATTGCCCGGGCCAGCCGAGTGGAAGCCGTATGTACGAGGGATTGTGGGTTGCGAGAACTTCGCTCGTGATCCGTGCGAGCGCTTCGATCGACAATCCGCTCGCGCCGGATGTCGACGCTGCTGTGCCTGCATCGGCCGATGCCTGCGTGCCAGAGTCTGCCGACGGACCGGGACGTGCGGGGGCCGGCTCGCTTTCGGTCGTGGTGTCAGGAACCGTTTTCCTGCGCGGCAAGCGCTCGAGAAGCAACCGAACGAGCGCGTCGGGGCTCGCGAGCATCGCGATATCGGCGGCAGGCAGCCCCTGGTAGTCCATGCTCCAGCCATTGTGCAGATATTGCTCGAGCGAGCACTGCACGATCGTGGCTGTCGGCCACGGTCCGCCGCATGCGAGCTTCAGCGTCCCGGCGAGGTCGACCCAGTCGAGGCTCAGGATGACGTCGGCTTCGCGGATCAGCGACGCGCCGTCGCCGCTCGCGAAAATGCCGGGAGGAAACGGATGCAGCCGATGTGCGGTCGGGAACGTCGCGCCCGTCTTGAGATCGGTCAGCACGCGCGCGTTCAGCCGCTCGGCGAGTTCCACGCGCCGCTGCCAATCTTCGATGCTCGGCGACGCACGCCCGACCAATATCAGCGGTCGCACGGCCTTCGAAAGCGCGTCGGCAACCTGATTGACGACATCGGCAGGCGGTTCTGCAATGGACGGCAACCGGAAACGATCGAGCGGAGGCAACGGAATCGGTACGTCGACCGCCTGCTCCTGCAAGGACGCGTCGAGGCACACGTAGACGGGCGCCTGCGGCGGCGTCACCGCAATCTGGTGGGCGCGCACGAACGCCTCGAGCGCGGCCTCGACCGAGGCCGGCTGGTCGTCCCACTTCGTATAGCCGCGCACGAGCGCGCCGAGGTCGCGGGCCGTGTGGATCCAGTCGACCCACGGCCGTCGCTGAACGGCGTCCATCGGTCCGACGCCGCCGAGAAGCAGGATCGGAACACGATCGCACCACGCGTTGAAGATCGCCATTGTCGCGTGCATGAGTCCGACGTTCGAGTGCAATACAACCGCCATCGGGCGCCCGGTCACGCGTGCGTACCCGTGCGCGATCGCGACAGCGCTCTCCTCATGAACGGCGAGGAGCATCTCCGGGTTGGTGTTTCCAAGGTAATTGACGAGGCTGTCGTGCAGGCCCCGAAAGCTTGCCCCGGGTGTGAGCGCGACGAACTCGACGCCAAGGGCGCGCAACATATCCGCCATCAAATCGCTTCCCCATCGCGCCGCGGCGGGTGCGGCGGCAGCGGGTCGATCCACCTCGAAGACGTTGTCCTGGTGACCTGCGGATGGTGTCGAAACGGGTGCCTCGGCGGCGGGTCGATCCACGTCGAAGACGTTTTCCCAGTGACCTGGGGATGGATTGGAGCCGGGTGCGTCGCTCGTGCTGCGCATCAATGCCTTCGGGAAAGTCGCGAGACCGGTCGTCAACGCGTTTGCCCGACCTCGCATCACGGCACGGCGAGTATGAGCAAATCCTCGTTGAGGATCAATGTGGGATGACGACAAGTCGAGTGGCGACGTCGGTTGGCGCGATTGAATGCGGCGTAGCGACGCGCCCGCTCTGCGCACGCGCCCGCCCGTGCGCCGAAACACCCACCGAAGGCCGTAGCGTCGCTGCCCACGAGCCTCGCCGTGCGCCGCAACACGGGACGAAGCCCTTGAAGCCGTTGCAGCGTTGCTGTGCGCCGCAACACCCGGGCGAACCCTTAGCGCCGAAGCGCGCGAACCAGAGCGTTTGCAGCACCCGTGATTCGGAAAACGCCGAACGTCACCCCGGTTTGCGGCCGGCGGTTTCCACTTGCTCGGTCTACTGGGCGGCGCGCTGGCAGTTTCCGGAATTCAGGCACGCCTGCACCAGCGAGCAGGTTGTCGGCTGTCCATCGAGCGTGCACCCGCAGCCGAACTGCGAGCACCACCACTGCTGGCTGCTCGACATCGACTTATACGTGTCCGAATTGCTCGTCACCCGGGTGCCGGTCGTTGCACACGCTGAAAGCAGGGTGCACGCGATGATCGAGAGGAACGTTGCCTTTGCCATCTTCTTCATGATCGTTACCTTTCGCGGTAAGTGTCGCCGGAGCGGACGAAGCGCGCGATCCGGCCGGGGCGTTCGGTTGGGGAAATGCGCAGTGGTGACCGCGGCAAAGCGGGCGAGTTCTCATGAGATGGGCGGCGGATCGCCCCGGTCGGAAACTTCTGGTGCCAAGCGACGATCGGACGAACTCCGACGCTCAGATGAGCGTAACATCGGTGTTGAAGCCGGGGAGTTTCGCCATGCACAACCAGAGCCCCTCTCGATCCGCCGTCGCCACAATTTGCGCAGCGGTCCTCGCCACGGCAACCGGCGTGTACGCTGCGTCCACCCACGCGGAAGTGTCACCCTCGACGATCTACCGATGCCCGCAGGCGGGCGGCGGCATGGGTTATCAGGACTTCCCATGCAACGGGGGCGTCGTCGTCGACGTTCGCCCGGGCGTTCCCAACCAGGAAGAGATCGCGCGGCTCACGCGTGCACAGGAGGCGTTCGAGCGCCGGGCGGCGGCACGCAGGGCCGACGAGACGGCGCTTCGCCGCGAGGAACTGATGCTGCGGCAGCAAGAGCTGGAGGCCTCGCGTGGTGCGCAACACGGACAAGACGACGTCTACTACCCTGCGTACGGTTTTGGCGGCTATGTGGACGGCAGGCGATCGATCCACACGCGGCTTCATGATCGCGGCCCGCAGCGCCACATGGCGTCCACCGGCCGCGTTCCTGCCGTCATCCGGCTTCCTCGAGGGCGGTAGGGCTCGCCGCGGTACGCCGCGCAAGCGCGGGCACTTCGGTTTGGCGACGCTCGCGGCAACGCGAACGTTTTATACGCATCTCCGGTCATGCCGCTTTCGGTGCATCGTTCGGCGTCCGATACTCGTTGAAGCAACCGACGAGGGTCGAGCCGGAGCGAACGATGGCGCGCATTCTCATCGTCGAAGACGCCGGAGCCTGGCCGATACGCTGGCGACGCTGCTGCGTTCATCCGGACACGATGCGCACACGATCCACGACGGCCGCGCCGCACTGACCGAGGCCGCGCGCATGGCACCCGACATCGTGATCTCCAACATCGGCCTGCCCTCCATCGATGGCGCAGCAGTGGGGCACGCCTTGCGGATCCGCTATGCGACGGGGTGCGGCTGGTCGCGCTCACGGTGGCCGATGACAAACCGAGCTGGCAGAGGATGCAGCGAGCCGGGTTCGATGCCTTCCTGATTAAGCCCGCGACGTTCGACGATATTCTGCGCGCGCTCTGACGCGTGCCTTCGCAGGGTTGTATCGACTGCGAGCGTCGGGCATGATCCCCCATGACTCAAGCGGCGGCATGCCGCTCCAAGGAAGTAGATGCAAACAATCGCGCTGCGCATCGCGGCACTTTTAGTCGCGGTGCTCGCCACAGCAGGAGTCGCCGCACAAGGAATCGAGCTCAACGCTGCGCCACGACGGTTCGAGCCTCAGGACCACACGACGTGGACCTCGAAGTCGCTGAACGCGGAGAGTTCCCGTGCCGAAGTCGCCTCCCTTTACCAGTCCACGTACGTCGCCGGCAGTAACGTCACATTCAACTGGACCGGTTCCGTAGCGGGTTGCAATCCGGGCACGACCAATGTCGAGCACCAGCACGCGGTCATCACGAGAATCAACTATTTTCGAGCGCTGACCGGGCTGCCCGCTGTCACGCTCCTCGGATCGACGGAAACCGGGCAGGTCCAGGCGGCCGCGCTGATGATGTCGGCGAACAATGCGTTGTCGCACACTCCGCCCACGAACTGGCTTTGCTATACGACGACCGGGGCGAACGGCGCCGGCAGCTCCAACATCGCGCTCGGCGTACGCGGCGTGGACGCCGTTGATTTGTTCATGGATGACCCGGGCCCCGGCAACAGCGCGGCTGGGCATCGCCGGTGGATCCTCTTTCCTCCCCGCGCGGCGATGGCGACTGGCGACGTCGCAGGAGCGAACGCGCCGCCTCGCCCGGCAAATGCCGTATACGTTTTCGGGCCCTCGACGAGCCGGCCGGCAACACCGAACGGCATCGCCTGGCCTCCTGCGGGATTCATTCCATACCAGAACCTGCCGTCGTCCTCGAATCGCTGGTCGCTGTCATATCCGGGCGCGGACTTCAGCCATGCGAGCGTCGAGATGACCGGACCGGGCGGGCCCCTTCCAGTGACGCTCGAAACGCCTGCCGACGGGTTCGGCGACAACACGATCGTGTTCGTTCCGACCGGCATATCGTCCGCGAAGCCGGCCTCGGATACCGATTACGACGTCGTCGTGAGTGGAATCTCCGGGGTTAACGTGCCGGAGGTGATCCGCTACAAGGTCACGGTCATCGATCCGTCTTCTGCAGGCGCGGCGAGTCCGAATTATCAGGGACTGTGGTGGAACTCGCCTGCCGGTTCCGAGGCCGGCTGGGGCGTCAACATCGCGCACCAGGGTGAAGTGATCTTCCTGACGTGGTTCACCTACAATGCAGCGGGACGCGCATGGTGGTTGTCGATGACGGCGACGCGGGAATCCGATGGTCGCTATTCCGGCACGATCTACGAGACACGCGGCCCTGCGTTCGATTCGGTTCCGTTCAACCCCGCCTGGATCGTCGTGGCGCCCGTCGGCAGCGGTACCCTGACATTCGACGGCAGTGGTAACAGTGGCCAGTTTTCATATACGGTCAACGGCGTGACCCAAGCCAAACAGATTGGACGCGAAGTGTTCGCCACGCTTCCAACCTGCGCGTTCGGCGCGCAGTCGAACCTGGCGCTCGCCACGAATTACCAGGATCTGTGGTGGGCCGCCCCCGCCGGCGTCGAATCGGGATGGGGCATTAACCTGACCCAGCAGGGCGACACGATCTTCGCAACGTGGTTCACGTACGACAACGACACTGCTCCACTATGGTTGTCGGTCATCGCTCAAAGGACCGGGCTGGGAACGTATACGGGAACGTTGAACCGAACCACCGGTCCCGCCTTCAATGCCCTGCCATTCAATCCCACGAGCGTGACCGTCACGCCCGTCGGCACTGCCACGTTCAGCTTCGCGAGCGGCAATGCCGCGCAGTTCGCGTACACGGTCAACGGCGTTTCGCAATCCAAGCAGATCACGCGTCAGGTGTTTCGCACGCCCGGCACTGTCTGCCAATGATCGTCCGCGCCGACGGCTGAAGACCCGTCAATGGCGAAGATCCTCGTCGGTACGTCCTCGTGGACCGACAAGACGCTGATTGAGTGCGGCCGGTTTTATCCGGCGAGCGCGACGACGCCCGAAGATCGATTGCGTTACTACGCTTCGCAGTTCCCGATCGTCGAAATCGACAGCAGCTACTACGGCATTCCGAGCGTTGAAAACGCAGAGCGCTGGGTTGAGCGAACACCTCGGGGCTTTGTTTTCAACATCAAAACCTATCGGCTGTTCACTCGGCACCAAACGCCGCTCGCGAGCCTCGGCAAGGACATTCGCCAAGCTTTGGGGCCCGTGAGCAAGAAGAACGTCTACGACAAGGACGTGCCCGAGGAGCTGACACTCGAGTTGTGGCGCCAGTTTCGCTCCGTTCTCGACATCTTGCGGGACGCAGGCAAGCTCGGAGCGGTGCACATGCAGTTCGCTCCGTGGGTTGCCTTCCATCCGGAAAGCTTCGGCTACATCGAGCACTGCCGGGCAATGCTGGCGGGCTTTACGGTGGCGGTGGAATTCCGGAACAGATCATGGTTCGAAAGCGACCGTCACGCGGCGCGAACACTGCAGTTCGAGCGCGACAACGCCCTGGTGAATGTCATCGTCGACGCGCCGCAGGGCATTCCGAACACGATTCCCTCCGTATGGGAGGTGACGAATCGCGCGTTGAGCGTCGTGCGTCTGCACGGACGCAATCACGGCACATGGAATCGCAAGGGACTGAAGAGCTCGTCGCAACGCTTCGACTACGACTATAACGACGACGAACTGAAAGAAATCGCGGGCGAGGTCGCGGAAATCGCCGACAAGGTTGAAACGACCCACGTGCTCTTCAACAACAACTATCAGGATCAGGGGCAGCGCGGAGCGGCGACACTGCGCACGTTGCTGCCACACGCGTGATTCGACGCGGCACGGAAGCCCGCGCTCGAGGGCGCCATCGGCCCGTTCTCCTTCAATAGCGGCAGCGCGCGAAGAACGCCTCGATATCCGCGGCTTTCGCGCCGTAATGCTTGACGACGAAGCGCAGCTCTTCGTCGGTGCAACGTAGCCTCGTGCACCAGTAGATCATCTTTTTCGGGTCGGCAACGTCTATGACGTCGTGCGTGCCGCGCCCGGGTGCGGTTTCTCGAGCCTGTTCCGTCATGAGCGGATTCGTCGCAACTCTCCAAATCTTACGCGGGATGCGCATCTTGCGGCAACGCGTTGCGGCATCGGCTAAGCTGACGGTTGGGAAGCGGGTACGCGTGCCGGTATCGACCTTCGGTCTCGACAGCCCGCCGAACGTGCTTGCAGGAGAAGCTTCGTGCAGGACTTCACGCCTTTTTCGTGGTACTCGCGGGCAGGCGGACCGGGCACGCCATCTCTATGTTCCGGTTGCTTCGCATGAGGCAGTCCCGCCGGCATTGGTGCATTGCCGCTTACCTTGTGTGGCTCGCGATCGCCTCGGCTAGTGCAGCGCCCGCGATTCAGTTGCAGCCTACGCCCGCGGCGCTCGAACACGTGATGCTCGGCCGTCGCGTCATTCTGCTCGGCGAAACGCATGACAACGGAGTGCAGCAGGCGTTGCGCCTGTCGGCGCTGCGGCAGTTGGTCGCCACGGGTGCGCATCCCGCGCTCGCTTTCGAACAATTCGACCGGGAGCGCCAGGCGGACATCGATCGGGCGAGACGCGAGCGGCCACACGACGCCGCTTATCTGATCGAGCGAGCCGGCGCGGACCCGGGATGGAACTGGAACTACTACCGGCCGTTCGTCGAACTGGCGCTTCAATACGACCTGCCGATCGTCGCCGCAAATTTGCCACGCAATGACGCAATGCGCGTCGCAGTCGACGGGTGGTCCGCGCTATTTGACGCCAAGGTGCGGGATCAATTGAAGCTCGACAGCTTACCCGCCGACCTTCATCGCAAGCAGTTGCAGGCCGTGCGCACCGGCCATTGCAACCTGTTGCCCCCGGAGCAAGTGGAGCCACTCGCTCGCGCGCAAGTCGCGCGCGACATCGTGATGGCCCGTGCGATTCGCCCCTATCTCCAGACAGGCGTCGTCCTCCTCGCAGGCAATGGACACGTGCGCCGCGACATTGGAGTGCCGCGATGGATAGATGACGATTGGCGCAAGGACGCGATAAGCATCGGGCTGCTTGAACGGGACCAGGCTCGTACACCGTTCCCACCGAGCGAAGAATTCGACGCGTATGTGATGACCGATCCCGCGCAGCGGACCGATCCATGTGTTGAGCTGGCGAAGCGGTTTCAGCGACCTCTGCGATGACTGGCCGTTTCACTGCGTGTGGAATATCCGGATCCGCTGCGCGGAGTGCTGAATGAGGTTCTTGCAATTCATTGCTGAATCAAGCCTCTTTCAAAACATCACGCATTTCGCGAACGCGGCATCCCACTTCACATGAAACCCTCGTCCTATCCGGTTGCCGTCGTCGCTGCCGAAGCCCGGTTATGGGTGAAACCAACGAACTATCCGCAGCCCTTTGCTGCACGAAGGGCTGACACGGCCTCTGGGCGACCTGTTCGGTCTCGAAAGTTTCGGCGTCAATCTCACGCGGGTTATCCTTGGAGGCACGTCCGCGCCGCGTCATCCGCATACGAAACAGGACGAATTCGTCTACATTCTCGAGGGCCACCCACGCTGCACACCGACGAAGGCCGCACAGGTTGAGCCCAGGCGCACGCACCGGAGCGGCAAGCCGGTTAACGAAAATGGTCGAGCCACTCGACGATCTGGGCGCCGACTTCGCTCGGGCGCTCGCGCTGGGGGAAGTGACCTGCGGCCGCGACAAGCCTCCGCTCGTAAGGACCGCTGAAGTACTTTTCCTTGCCTTCGCTCATCTGCGGCGCATTGACAGGATCGAGCGCGCCGTGGAGCGTCAGCGTCGGCACGCGC
>JBKPOL010000540.1:0-9192 GCA_046733075.1 Pseudomonadota bacterium
CGAGAGCCAGCGTCGCACCTTGCCCTTCAGCACGGGTTCGCGATTCGGTGACGTGAGGCCCTTGCCGTGAATGATGCGCACGCAGCGCGCGCCGCGGCCGCGCGCTTCGAGCAGGAAATCAGCGACGGCATCGTGCGCCACGTCGGCGGTCATGCCATGCAGATCGACAACGGCCTGCACGACCCAGTGACCGCGGCGCAGCTTGACGAGGATATCGCTGCGCAACCCCCGTCGCAGGAACGTTTGCTCGCCTTCGAGCTCCTGCCCGATATCCCATGCTTCCGGCGACGGCTCGACGCCGTACTTCGACATCTCGAGCGCGTCGCGCTCGTCTTCGATCCGAGAACGCGGGATCGTCGTGGGCCGCGGCCGTGTGGAAGCGGCTCGATTGCGCGGCGGCAGCCGCGTCACATCGGCGAAGGCTTTCGCGATGTCGATGTCGCTGTCCGCGTGCTTGGTGGCCGAGATGTGTTGCCGGACTACGGCGCTGTTCGCGGAGTGCGCACGCTGCGGAGCGGTTGAGTGTACGCGGTGCGCGCGTTCAGCGTGCGGGCCGCGCGGCTGCTTGAAGCCGGGGGCCGAATCCCGGGAGGTTATCGACGATCGAGCCGAACGAGCCGTCTCGACGGCCGACGATGCATCGGCTTCGCTGCGCGCGGCGGTGAGGAGCGTTCGAAGATCGGAGAGCTTCGCCATCGCAACACTCACACGACCGGCGCCGCGCTCATGCTCGTTGCGCCGGGCACGTGCTCGGCGCGGAGCGTCGACAGCGCTTCGAGAAACACTTCGGCGTCGAGCGCGGCCATGCAGCCTGTTCCCGCCGACGTCACTGCCTGGCGGTAGACGTGATCGGCGACATCCCCGGCAGCGAATACGCCCGGTACGCTCGTGGCGGTCGCGTTCCCTTCCGATCCGCCCTGCACGCGGATATAGCCATCGGTCATCTGCAACTGTCCCTCGAAAATCTGCGTGTTCGGCGTGTGGCCGATCGCGATGAACACGCCGTGCACGGGCAGGTCCTGCGATGCGCCGGTTTGCACGTTCCTGACGCGTACGCCGTTGACGCCCGTATCGTCACCGAGCACCTCGTCGAGGACGTGATTCCATAAGAGACGCACGTTTCCACGCTCCCCCGTTCTCGCAACGAGCCGATCGACAAGGATGGCTTCCGCGCGCAGGCGGTCGCGCCGGTGGATCAGCGTGACGCTCCGCGCGATGTTCGACAGGTAGAGCGCTTCCTCGACGGCCGTATTGCCGCCGCCCACGACGACGACGTCCTGTCCCTTGTAGAAGAATCCGTCGCACGTCGCGCAAGCCGAGACGCCGCGACCCAGATGCGCTTGCTCCGACGGCAGGCCCAGGTAGCGGGCCGAAGCGCCGGTCGCAATGATCAGCGCGTCGCATGTGTACTCGCCGTTGTCGCCGGCGAGCCGGAATGGCCGCACGTTGAGGTCCACCGAGTGCACATGGTCAAAGATGACTTCGGTCTCGAAACGCTCCGCGTGTTTCTGGAAGCGGGCCATCAGTTCGGGACCCATCACTCCATCGACATCGGCGGGCCAATTATCGACCTCGGTCGTCGTCATCAGCTGGCCGCCCTGCGCAAGCCCGGTTACGAGAACCGGTCGAAGATTGGCGCGCGCCGCGTATACTGCCGCCGTGTAGCCGGCGGGACCGGATCCCAGGATGAGCAGGCGGGCGTGCTTGACAGTCATCGCATTCTCGTCGAGGCAAAGCCAAAAAGTTTAACAGCGGCACGCGGACCATCACGGCGCGTGGATTCGAGATGGGGACGCAACGCCACACCGCAAGGATTGCATTCTCTCGCGGATTTCATTTGCAGCGACCGCGCGGCGCCCGCTATAATGAACCAAATGAGGTTCTGCCGCCAATCTCATGTTTTTTAAGAGGAACGGGAATGCGCGCCGTCGGGCCGCATCGCCGGCCCGCGAGCTTTCGCCGAAATTCGCGCGGCTGCTGCGCGAATCGTGGTGGCTGCTGATCGTCGCTGCCTTCCTCTACCTCGCGCTCACGCTCGTCACCTATTCGAAGCGCGACCCGGCGTGGTCGACCACCGGCGTCGGGGAGCCGATCGTCAACCGCGGCGGAGTGCTCGGCGCGTGGCTGTCGGATCTGCTGCTCTATCTGTTCGGGCTCTCCGCATGGTGGCTCGTCGTTGCGGGCATTGTCCTCGTCATCGCCGGCTACCGACGGGTGGTGCGGCCTGACGACCCCGGCGACCACCCGTTCGTCCTCGGCGCCGTTGGTTTCGTTGTCGTCCTGATATCGAGCGCGTCGCTCGAGGCGATTCGCCTCTATCGCTTGCAGGTCGTGCTGCCCGACAAGCATGGGGGCGTGCTCGGTGATGCGCTGGGAAGCACATTGCAGGGCGCGCTCGGCTTCAATGGTGCGACGCTCGTTCTGCTTGCCCTGTTTGCCGTAGGCACGTCGCTGCTGTTCGGCGTGTCCTGGCTGCGCGCGATGGAACGCATCGGGACCGGTGTAGAGATGCTGATAGCGCGGGCGCGGAGGCGCCGCGAGGAAGCGCTCGAACGTCGCATCGGCGTTGCTCACGTGGCCGAGCGCGAGCTCGCGCTCGAGCACTTCCGTGAAGCTCCTGCCATTCGCGAACCCGTGGTCGTCGTGCCGGCCGCCACGTCGGTCGTCAAATCGGAGCGGGCGACGCGCGAGAAGCAGCGGCCGCTCTTCACCGACATGCCCGACTCGCCGCTACCGCCATTGTCACTGCTCGAGGATGCGCCGCCCAGCACCGAGACCGTAAGCGCCGAGACACTGGAATTCACGTCCCGGCTGATCGAGCGCAAGCTGGCCGATTTCGGCGTATCCGTCCGGGTGCTCGCAGCCTATCCGGGTCCCGTGATCACGCGCTACGAGATCGAACCGGCCGTCGGCGTGAAGGGCGCGCAGATCGTCAACCTCGTCAAGGATCTCGCCCGTGCGCTGTCGGTAGTCTCGATCCGGGTCGTCGAAACCATCCCGGGCAAATCATGCATGGCGCTGGAACTGCCGAACGCGCGCCGGCAGGTCGTCAAGCTCGTCGAGATCCTGGCGTCCACGACGTACAACGACGCGCCCGGCGTGCTGACGCTAGCCCTTGGCAAGGACATCTCCGGCAAGCCCGCAATCGTCGATCTCGGCCGCATGCCGCATCTGCTCGTCGCCGGCACGACGGGCTCCGGCAAATCGGTCGCCGTCAACGCAATGATCCTGTCGCTGCTCTACAAGGCTGAGCCGCGGCAGGTGCGGCTCATCCTGATCGATCCGAAGATGCTCGAGCTTTCCGTGTACGAGGCGATTCCGCATCTGCTCGCACCGGTGGTCACCGACATGAAGCTCGCACCCAACGCGCTCAACTGGTGCGTTGGGGAAATGGAGCGTCGTTACAAGTTGATGTCGCAGCTCGGTGTGCGCAACCTCGCGGGCTATAACCAGAAGGTGGTCGAAGCCAAGAAAGCGCGTGCGCCGCTGACGAATCCGTTCACGCTCACTCCCGAGTCGCCCGAGCAGCTCGAGGAAATGCCGCTGATCGTCGTCGTCGTCGACGAGCTCGCCGACCTGATGATGGTGACGGGAAAGAAGATCGAGGAGCTCATTGCGCGCATCGCTCAAAAGGCGCGGGCGGCGGGAATTCACCTGATCCTGGCAACGCAGCGCCCGTCGGTGGACGTCATCACGGGACTCATCAAGGCGAACATTCCGTCGCGGATCGCGTTCCAGGTCGCGAGCAAGATCGATTCGCGCACGATTCTCGATCAGATGGGGGCCGAGGCATTGCTGGGCCAGGGCGACATGCTGTATCTGCCGCCCGGCACCGGTCATCCGCTCCGCGTACACGGCGCGTTCGTATCCGACGCCGAAGTGCATCGTGTCGTCGAGCATTTGAAGGCGCAAGGCGAACCGCAGTACATCGAGGGCATCCTGGAAGGCGGTGTCGGGGGCGAAGGCGACGAACTCGCGAGCGTCGAGGGCGACGTCGAGTCCGATCCGATGTACGACCAGGCGGTCGCGGTCGTACTGAAGACGAGGCGTCCCTCGATTTCGCTCGTGCAGCGTCATCTGCGCATCGGCTACAACCGTGCGGCGCGGCTGATCGAGCAGATGGAGCGAGCGGGGATGGTGTCGGCGATGCAAACCAATGGCAACCGCGAAGTTCTCGTGCCCGCCGGCAAGGAAGCGTGAGCGGTGCAGGCGGCTGCCCCCGGGTAGCGAGTACGCACGCGTCTTGGGGAGGCTGAGGTGAAGTGGTTCGCGGCCCTGGCATCGGCCGCGCTCGCCGGATTCGCCATCGCAGGTCCCGTCGAGGTTCTTCGGGAAGGCCCGCAATATTGCCCTCGCGACCGGGAACCAAACGCTCCGGTGCTGACCGAAGCGAAGGCGATCGAGCGCGCACGAACGCTGCTTCCCGCCGACTTCTGCGGCCCCACGACCTTCGTCGGAGGCTGCGACGTCGTGTCGGAATATGCGCTCGGTTCATGGCGGATCTACTTTCACCAGTATCGGCTTCGCAGTGGGCACCGGGATTGGTCGGGGTTGACGCACACGTATGTCGTGCTCGACGCCGTGGGCAACTGCTACGCGAACATACCCGGCACGGAGCAAGGCGCAACGAGATGATGGCGATCGCGGTGGGCGACACCTTTGTTCGACATGCGGCGAGCGACAGGCCCAGCCCACGCTCGGCGCAACCCGCGCGCGTCGGGAGGTTCGTCCCTGCGCTGTTTGCAATCATCGCTGTACTGATTGCACCGCTCGGCGCCGCTTCCGGCCTCGATCAGTTGCACGCGTTCCTCACGGGCACGCAGAGCGCGCAGGGAGCATTCAAGCAGGTGGTCGTCAACAAGGACGGTCGGACGACTCAGACGACCTCCGGAACGTTCGCCTTTCAGCGGCCGGGAAAGTTCCGGTGGACCTACGAGAAGCCGTTCGATCAATTGATCGTCGCTGACGGCGAGAAGGTGTGGGTCTACGACCGCGACCTCAATCAGGTGATCGTGCGTAAGCTGGACGCTGCGCTCGGCGCAACGCCCGCTGCGCTGCTGGCAGGCGACAATGCGCTCGAGAAGAATTTCACGCTCGTTGCGAGCGGCGAATCGGACGGTGTGCAATACGTGGCTGCGACGCCGAAGTCCGCGGAATCGCAGTTCACGCGCATTCGGCTCGGCTTTGTGGACGAACTGCCACGAAGAATGCAACTCACCGACGCGTTCGGCCAGACGACCGAGCTCACGTTCGCGGACGTTCGACGCAACCCGAAGATCACCGCGGATGCGTTCGAGTTCAAGCCGCCGCAGGGGGCGGACGTCGTGGGGCAGTAGCAGCAGGTTCCGGAGCAGCATCAGGTATCGGAAGTCGCCCGTCGGGCTGGGGCATCGGTACAGGCATCAGAATCACGAATCGGGGGCGGCACGCATAACGCGATATGCTGGTGCTGATCCAGAGCCTGGTCCTGATCCCCGAATGGCCGATCTCTTCGCAAATTCGCCTGCAGTCGGACCCCTGACGCCTCTGGCGGAGCGCCTGCGGCCGAAGACGATCGACGAAGTGATCGGCCAGCGGCATCTGCTCGGTCCCGGCAAGCCGCTGGCCGTCGCTTTCGCCGCGGGCAAGCCGCACTCGATGATCCTGTGGGGACCGCCCGGCGTCGGCAAGACGACGCTCGCCCGCTTGATGGCGAACGCCTTCAACGCGGACTTCGTTGCGATCTCCGCGGTGCTTGCAGGCGTCAAGGACATTCGCGACGCCGTCGCGCGCGCCGAGCTCGCGCGCGATCAGTACGATCGGGCCACGATCCTGTTCGTCGACGAAGTGCATCGCTTTAACAAGGCGCAGCAGGACGCGTTCCTGCCATACGTCGAGCGCGGCGTGCTGACGTTCATCGGTGCGACCACCGAGAATCCCTCGTTCGAAGTGAACAGCGCGTTGCTGTCGCGGGCCTCCGTCTATGTGCTGCATCCGCTGAAGCCTCCTGAGCTCCGCCAACTCCTTGAGCGGGCCGCGCAGGCCGCGATGCCCGAGGCGATCGTCGACGATGCCGCTGCCGATGCGCTCGTCAACTACGCGGACGGCGACGGCCGACGGCTCATCAACCTCGTCGAGCAACTGGCCACGGCCGCGGGCGAGGCACGCAGGACCACGATCGACGTCGTGTTCGTCGAGGAGACGATTGCGCGCAGTCTGCGCCGTTTCGACAAAGGCGGTGACGCGTTCTACGACCAGATCTCCGCGTTGCACAAGGCCGTCCGCGGCTCGGATCCCGATGCTTCGCTGTACTGGATGTGCCGGATGCTGGACGGCGGGGCCGATCCGCTTTACGTGGGCAGGCGGCTCATCCGCATGGCGAGCGAAGACATCGGGCTCGCCGATCCCCATGCGCTGACGCAAGCGCTCAGCGCCGTTGCCACGTACGAGCGCCTCGGATCGCCCGAAGGCGAGCTCGCGCTCGCTCAATGCGTCGTCTATCTCGCCTGTGCGGTCAAGAGCAATGCCGTCTACACCGCTTATGGCGCCGCACGAGAATTCATCAGCGATGACGGGTCGCGGCCGGTTCCGCTTCGACTGCGCAATGCCCCGACCGGATTGATGAAGGGACTTGGCTACGGCAAGGGCTATCGCTATGCGCACCACGAATCCGATGCCTACGCGGCGGGAGAGCGGTATCTGCCGGACGGCATGCCCGACGTAACGTTCTATCGGCCGACCGACCGCGGTGTCGAAGCGCGGATCGCCGAGCGACTGCGCACGCTGCGCCAGCAGGACGAGGCCGCGGGAGGCAAATGCGCACCGCCGTCCGACGACGAGTACGCCGACCGCGGCTGCTAGAATCGTTCGATGCTCGACATCAACGCATTGCGAAACGACTTGCCGGGCGTTGCGGCTGCGCTGGCCAAGCGAGGCATGACGCTCGACAGCGGACGATTCGAAGCGCTGGAGCGCGAGCGCAAGCGCATTCAGACGCGAACCCAGGAGCTGCAGGCGAAGCGGAATACGCTTTCGAAGCAGGTCGGCGTTGCCAAGGGTTCGGGTCGGGACCCGTCGGCGCTGCTGGGTGAAGTTGCGGGTCTGGGCGACGAATTGAAGGACCTCGAGGGCGAGCTCGACAACGTGCAGGCGAAGCTACGCGACTTCCTGCTCGAATTGCCGAACGTGACGCATCCGACGACGCCCGTGGGGTGGTCCGAGACGGACAACGTCGAAGTGCGCCGGCATGGCGAGCCTCGGAAGTTCGACTTCGCGGTGCGCGACCACACGGATCTCGGCGAAGCGCTCGGCCTTCTCGATTTCGCCACGGCGGCGAAGCTGTCGGGCGCGCGCTTCACGTTCCTGCGGGGCGACCTCGCGCGACTGCATCGCGCACTCGCCCAGCTGATGCTCGACACGCACACGCGAGAGCACGGTTACACGGAGTGCTACACGCCGTACATCGTGAACGCGCCGACGCTGGTGGGTACGACTCAGCTGCCCAAGTTCGAGGCCGACATGTTCTCGGTGCGAAAGGGCGGGCAGCCGGAAGGCGACGACGACACGCTGTATCTGATCTCGACGTCGGAAATCACGCTGACCAACTCGGTTCGCGACGAGCTCCTTCGCGCCGACGCGTTGCCGATCAAGCTTACCGCGCATACGCCGTGCTTTCGCTCGGAGGCGGGCAGCTACGGTAAGGACACGCGCGGGATGATTCGTCAGCATCAGTTCGACAAGGTGGAGCTTGTCCAGGTAGTGCGACCGGACCAGTCGTACGAGGCGCTCGAGGAGCTGACGCGAAACGCCGAGGCAATTTTGCAGAAGCTCGCGCTGCCGTATCGCGTGATGGCGCTCTGTACGGCCGATATAGGGTTCGCCGCGGCGAAGACCTACGATCTCGAAGTGTGGCTGCCGGGCCAGAACGCGTACCGCGAAATTTCATCCTGTTCCAACTGCGAGGCGTTCCAGGCCCGACGCATGCAGGCACGCTTTCGCAATGCGCAGGGCAAGCCGGAACTCGTGCATACGCTGAACGGGTCGGGGCTCGCGGTCGGGCGCACGCTCGTTGCCGTGATGGAGAACTATCAGCGCGCGGACGGTTCGATCGAGGTTCCGGCCGCAGTGCGTCCCTACATGAACGGACAGGACGTGATCACGCGGCGCGCGTAGGCAGGGGCCCGGCGCGTACGACGCGAAGCACGCGCGAACGGAAGCTCCTCACTGCGTGCTCGAGAGCGCGTGCTGCGCCGGGACGCACACGCCGAGTCGCCGCTACCGCATGTTTCCGGTGTGTCCGAGCGAGTAGCGCCCGGGCTGGGGCCACACGGCAAGTCCATGCGGCTCCTTGCCGACCGGAATCTGCTGCACGGCGCCGCTCGTCGTGTCGAAGATGTAGACGACGTTGTCGTAGCGGCCGGACAGCCACAGTTGGGTGCCGTCGGCGCTCACGTTTCCCATGTCCGGGCTGCCGCCTCCCGGTATGGGCCACGTCACGTCCACCTTGCGCGTGGCAAAGTCGACGACCGACACGCTGCCCTTGCCCTTGGCCGGGCCGTGAATGCGGTTCGAGCCGCGGTTTGTTACATAGAGCTTGCGACCGTCACGGCTCGGATAGAGTCCGTGCGTCCCTTTCCCCGTTGCAATGAAGTCGATTTCCCGAAACGCATCGCCGTCGATGACGAAGACGCCGTCGGCCATCATGTCCGCGACAAAGAAGACCTTGCCGTCCGGGCTGATGCGGACATCCTGCGGCATGCCTCCTTTCGAAAGCTTCAGATAGCCGACGACCTTGCGTTCGACGAAGTCGATCTTCGCGAGACTCTTGCTGAACTCGCACGTGAAGATCGCATAGCGGCCGTCGATCGAGAAGTCCGCGTGGTTGATACCCCCGCACTCGGACGTTGCAAGCGATGATTGCAGCGCCATCGTTTGCGGGTCGCGGAAATCGAGCCGCTTGAACGCCTCCGCCACAACGATCGCCGAGCGCCCGTCGGGCGTGAAGTACATGTTGTAGGGATCGTCGACGGGAATCGCCTTGCCCGGCTTTCCGGTCGCAGGATCGATCGGTGTCAGGCTGCCCTTCGACGTGTTCTCGGCGTTGTTCGCCACCCACAGCGTCTTCAGGTCCCACGAAGGCACGACGTGCTGAGGATTGACGCCGACCTTGAAGCGATCGACGACCTTCAAGGTCGCCGGATCGATCACATACAC
>JBKPOL010000541.1:0-2037 GCA_046733075.1 Pseudomonadota bacterium
GCGCGATCGAGCGTCCGATCCCTTGCGCGGCTCCGGTGACGATCGCAACCTTGCCGTCGATACGAAATGTTGGAAAGCTCACGGGAATTCAGGGACGGAATCGAGCGACGCGCATCAGCGTCCGAGGACGAGCCGGGGAACGATCGTGGTGACGGCGGGGAATGCGCACAGCACGACGATACCGACGAAGAGAACCGCCACGTAGGGAAGCATCGGCCGCACGGCCCGCGTCACCGGGATCTTGCCGACGCTGCAGCCGATCAGGAGGCCCACGCCAGTCGGCGGCAGGAACATGCCGAGACCTCCCGCAGCGACCAGCAGCGTGAGGAAGTGAACCTTGTCGACGCCGAGCTGCTGCGCGAGCGGCAAAAAGATTGGAATCAGCAGCAGCCCCGTGGGCAGCACCTCGATGACGGCACCGAGCAGGATCGCAATGACCGATGTGATGACGAGGAACACGGTCGGGTTCCGGGAAAAACCGAGCACGAGGTTGCCGAGCATCGGCGTGATGTCCTCGATGGTCAGCAGATACGTGTATACGACCGACAAACCCAGCAATAGCAGGATCACACCGGACAGTACCGTCGTCTCAATCAGGATGTGCCACAGCTTGGCGAGCGTGAGCTCGCGATAGACGAAGAAGCCGACCAGGGCCGCATACACGACTGCGAAGGATGCCACCTCCGTGGTGGTTGCAACGCCGCCGATGAGACCTCCGAAGATGATCACCGGCATGCCGAGGGCGACGAGCGCGTCGACGAGCGTGCGCCACACACTTCGCCAGGAGAAATAACCCGCGGTCGGAAGATTCAGGCGCAGCGCGTAGTAATAAACGAGTGCTGCGGTCAGCGCCGCCAGCACCATTGCGGGCAGGAACCCGGCGAGGAACAACGCGGCAACGGACGTGTTGGTGACACCGCCGAACACGACCATCGTTATGCACGGCGGAATCAGGATGCCCATCGCCGAGGCCGCTGAAATGATTGCAACCGATTGCTCCTGCGGGTACCCCGAGCGCTTCATCGAAGGCAGCAGCATCGCAGACATGGCAGAAACGTCGGCGGTCGTCGAGCCCGATATGCCGGAAAAGAACATTTCGCCGACGATCACGGCCATGCCGAGGCCGCCCCGTACGAATCCGACGAGCGCCTTCGCAAGATTGACGAGCTTCGTTGCAATGCCGCCCGTTTCCATCAACGACCCCGCAAGCACAAACAGCGGAATGGCGAGCAGCGTGAACGAGTCCGCACTCATGACGAGCCGATGCGTCAACATCTCCATGGGCACGCCGCCTGCGAAGGGAATGACGACGATCGCGGCGACGCCCATGGCGAAAGCGATCGGAACGCCGAGTGCCATCAGCAACACGAAGACCAGGATGAGGGTGGCAACGATCAAGAGCTACTCCCCGTCCGGAACGTGGGACGCAATCCGCAGCTCGCCTCGCCACGCGCGCCTCGTCAGCGGAACCAGGTAGACGAGCATCAGAGCGCCCGATACGGGCACGGACAGGTACTGCCAGCCGCGCGACAAGCGCGTGACGGCCATCACCTGGCTGAAGTTGGCGATCGTTTCCCGGGTCCCCGTATAGACGAGCACGCACGCCATGAGCGCGGTGGCGACCAATGCCAGCAGCACCATCCGTCGCTGCCATCGCAACGGCATCCTGGCCTCGAAGACCGCGACAGCCGAATGCGCGCCGCGCTTGACGCCGATGGCTGCGCCGAGGAACGCGAGCCATGCGAACAAGAGCCGCGCGATCTCGTCGCTCCACGTGAGCGGATCGATAAAGAAGTAGCGCCACACGACGCCGGCAAAGAGCACCAGCGTGATGGCGAGCATGGTGAGCGCGCCGAGCGTTTCCGGGATGGCGGCAATCAACGCGCCTGCTCGCCACGGCCGCGTGCTCGCCATCCGTTCCGTTCCGGCGACCAGCGTGGACGTCACTTCGATCCGGAAAGCTGCTGGAGCTCCTTCAATTTCTCGACCGAGACCCGACCCGGGAATTGCGTCCACACCGCGCGCGCGAGGCTCTTC